>CAMWJM010000037.1 GCA_947174575.1 uncultured Alistipes sp.
ATGTGCTCTCCGACTTCGGGTCGCTCACGCAGTTCCGCACGGCGCTGCGCGAGGAGCGCCGCCTCGAACTGGCGTTCGAGAACCAGCGCTGGTTCGACCTCAAGCGCTGGGGCATCGCCGTGGAGACGGTCAACGAGTATCTGCTCGAACGCGAGAATGCGTTCTATGCCGCCTACGGCTATGTGAACCCCATCGACGAGTGGCAGACCATGCTGCCCGTGCCGCTCTCGGTCATCAACATCAACCCCGACGTGGCACAGAATGTCGGCTACTAAAAGATTGCGCCTTATGAAAAGATATAAGAACTGTATAACTGCTTTGGCCGCCGTCGTGCTGCTTGCGACCGGCTGTGCCGATACCTACGTCGAGGAGTACGTGCCCGAAGCTCCGGTCATCGAGTCGTTCGCTCCTCAGTCGGCCCTTTCGGGCGAGGATACCCCGATCGTGATCACGGGTCGCCACCTGCATGCCGTGACTTCGGCCAGCATCGGCGGCCGCGAGGTGCGGATTCTCGAACGCGTGTCGAACACGCAGCTGTCGATCGTCGCCACGCGCGACGCCCGCACGGGTGCCATAGAGTTGGTCAACGCCGTGGGCCGCACCGCATCGGACGCTGCGCTGACGATCAACTATCCGGTGCCGGAGATCCGCACCGAGGAGTTGCCCGGCCAGGTCGACATGTTCGGCGAACTGACTCTCAAAGGACGGTATATGGCCGTCATCCGCAAGGTGATCGTCACGCCCGAGGGTGCCGAGGAGGGCCGCGAGGCCGAAATTTTGAGCCAGGATGCCGCCGAGGTGGTCGTCCGCGTGCCCTATGTCGAGACTTCGACGGCCCGCATCACGCTGGGCTATGACGAGGGCGACGAAGAGGTCGTCAGCCCGCTCGATGAAGCGCCGCAGATCGGCATCGTGCGTTTGGAGCCTGCGCTTGCGAAACCGACGTTCGACCGGCTCATCGTGGGGCGCATCACGACCCTCATGGGTACGAATCTCGACCAGATCACGGCGGTCGAGGTGAGCGGCGTCAAGGCCAATATCGCCTCGCAGAGCGCCACGGAGCTGCGTTTCACCGTGCCGATGGTCGAGGGCTTCGAGGAGGGCGATGCCAACACCGCGTCGCTGAAGATCGACTATTTCGACGACTTCGAGTCGGCGACCCTCTGCGAGACCATTCCCGCCACGGTGCTGGCCTTCAAGATTTGGGAGGGCATCACCACTTTCTGTCAGAACTTCGCCTGCCTGCGGCTCGAAAGTTTCTTCTCGCCGGAGACGGGCGTGATCTACCACAACAGCCGCTGGAGCACGGAGGTCGACCCCGTGTCGTATGCGAAGTCGGGTGCCGTCTGCTCGAAAGCCAACATCCCGAGCGTGACGGAGGAGGAGTACGACTCGGTGAATCCCTACTTCTTCTTCAACGGCAACACCGGTTCGGTGGGTGCGACCAACTACTGCACCCTGCAGCTCAACTCTCCGGCGGGTTCGAACGGCCAGCTCAAGAACTTTTCGTTCGAAAACAAGTCGGGCAGCGCCTATCGTCTGTTGCCGGGCAACGGCTACGGCACGCCCGCGCTGACGTTCCGCTATCTCGATCCCGCGGCTCCCAACGAGCAGGCGCTGGCCGACAAAGTGCGCAATCTCGACTTCCTGTCGATCGACGAAACGACCTTCCCGATCGATCTGGAGCAGAAGACCGTGGCGGGCGTCAACCTCAAGACTCCTACGGCGAGCACCAACAGCAGCGTGTGGGCGCCGGGCATCTTCACGCCCGGCGTGGAGTCGCTCGCGACGCCGGTCGACGCGGTGCTGCTGGTACTCTACTACAACTACAAGGGCATGACCGACGACGCGCTGGCCAACGTGAAACGCATCGGTTTCGTACACATCGTGTCGGCCGACTACCGGCCGCTCAACGGTGCGGCTCCGGCATTGAGCGGCGTGACCTACAACGTCTACTGGCAGAAGGAGGACTACAAATATTAAAAGTGCAAAGCTATGAAGATCGATCATAAACTGTTCGCTATCGTCGCCGGAGCGTTGCTGGGGTTCGGTTGCGCCGACCGCTCCGGATTCATCGACGCCGAAGATACGCAGCGCACGCCGGCGCTCAACTCGGCGACCCTTTCTCCCCTGTCGAACGAGAGCGGCAGCGTGCGGGCCTACATCGGCACCGAAGTGACGGTGCAGGGCTTCAACCTCGACCGTATCGGCTCCGTCACGATGGACGACATCGAAGTGGAGCTGACCGCGCAGAACATCAAGGAACTGAAATTCAAGATTCCGGCGCTCGACTATGCGCAGAACGATCTGCCCTATGCCGTGAAGCTGCGGGCCTACGATCAGGCGCAAGCACAGGTCTTCGCCTACAACTATTTCGTGACGGTGCCCGTCACCGACGCCATCGTCACGGGCTACGCCCCTGTCGAGGGTACGGTGGGCACCGAAATCACCCTCTCGGGTCGTAACCTCGGACAGATCACCCGCGTTCGCTTCGGCAGCGCGACGATCGAAGCCGCCGATTTCACGGCGGTCGACGAGGCGGGGGCTTATGTGAAGTTCCTCGTGCCGGCCGGTACGTCGTCCGCTCCCGACGTGGAGACGGCTATCGCCGCCGAGTGGGGCACCGCGACGATCGACGTCACGGGCGAAGCGCTTTTCTGGCTGCATATTCCGGCTTTCATCGCACCGGAGCAAGCCGAGGGCACCGCTTCGGCCGTCGGCGACGAACTCGAACTGACGGGCTGCAATCTCGATCTGGTGAATGCCGTGAAGTGGGGCGAAACGACGCTGACTCCGGTGGAGAAGAGCGCCGAAGCGATCAAAGTGCGCTTCCCGGGCACGATCGAGCAGGCCGATCCCGCCGTGCAGGCCAAAGCACTCGTGGCCGAATGGGGCCTGACCGATCCGGCGCAAACCGCGACGTTGGTTGAGGCCTGGCGCGTCGACACGACGCCCGTGTCCACGATCATCACCCCCGAATTCGGGCAGATGACCGTCGAGGACGGCAAGTTCTATCTGGGCAAGACCGTCACCGTGACGGGTACCGGTCTGTCGGTCGTGGAGAGCATCGAGTTGCAATATGACGGCGAGCGCGTCGAAGCCGAAATGCTCGCCGGCGCCACCGATTCGGAGCTGAAGTTCACCGTGCCCGACGGCGTGACGTTCGACACGGCGACCGAAGTCTCCGTGGTCGCCCTCCACAACGGCGGCGAGCAGCTCGAAATCGGCAAAGCCACGGTATATCCGTTCTACTTCTACAAGGATATAACCATCGGCGCGCAGGATGCGTCGAATGCCGATATGGCTTTCTTCGTGCCCGATCGCGGCGAGGTGATCCCCTCTTCCGAATGGGCCGCTTTGGACAAATATGCGGCAGCGGATGCGATGACGGCGGCGATGACGCTGAATAAGAATGCGATAAGCGAAACACAATATTATGAAGTGTTGCCTTATTTCTTCTCGACTTATTCGGGCGGTTATCTTACACTGCAAAGCCCTTCGAACAGCAAGTCGCAGCTCAAGAACTTCAAGGTGAACGGAACGGCCATCGCTGAAGACGGAACGTACGGAGTTCCTGTCGTTTGTTTCCGGGTGCTGAAAACTTCTACCGCAGCGGAGAATACGATTATCGAGGCAGTGAAAGACGGATCGCTCGAAACGATGATTTCGACGGTACGCGCCAGCTCCGGTGCTCCGAAGTATTCGTCCGACTTCAATGTGGACGACGTGGTTCTGGTGCAATATGTCACCTATGCTTACGGAGTGAAGAATCCTACGCCCAGTGATGTTTGCCGAGAGGGATTCATACATGTCAAGGCCGTTACAGAAGCTGCGGCGACAGGTCGTGTTACGTTCGACTTCTATTGGTCGAAAACGCTGAATAAATAATAACAGGTTGGAATAGGTTGAAAGGTGTCGGGGGTATGTCGGCCGTGCGGCGGGCATACCCCGGCCGGCACCGAGGAAAACCGAATCGAGATGCGCATGCGAAAGATCATATCGACGTTGTTGCTGTCGACCGTGGTGCTCGGCTGTTCGGGCCGCGATCTGAAGATTCCGCAACCCGAGCCGATGCCCTCCGAGAAGCCGGAGGAGCGGCCCGAAGACTCGGAAACTCCCGATCCTGCGACGGTGAAATACGTGGCTTCGGCCGCCGAACTCCAAGCTCTGGGTACGCTCGAAGCGGGCGAGGAGGTGGTGTGGCGCGACGGCACCTATGACAACCAGGATGTCCGGCTGAAAGGCGCCGGCACGGCCGAAAATCCTGTGGTGCTGCGGGCCGAGACGCCGGGCGGCGTATGCTTTACGGGTACGTCGCGCCTCACAATCGAGGGCGCCTACGTCGAGGCGAGCGGCTTATGGTGGCGCGACCCCGAACCTGTGAAGGGCAAGGCTGTGGTGACGCTGGCCAAGGGTTCGACGCATTGCACCCTCGCCGATTGCGCCATTACGGGCGATGCCACGGCCGAAGATGCCGTCACCGACACCAAGTGGGTGTCGCTCTACGGCACGGAGCACACCGTGAGCGGCTGCACGTTCCGCGACAAGCGCAACATCGGGTGTCTGTTGGTTGTGTGGCTCGAAACGGACATCGTGCCCCGTCATACGATCGTCCGCAACCGGTTCGAGCGTCCCGCCACGCTGCGCGATGCCGGCGGCAAGGCGATCAACGGTCAGGAGACGATCCGCATCGGTACGAGCGACTTCTCGATGCAGACGGCCGCCTGCAGGGTCGAGGGGTGCTACTTCTACCACTGCCACGGCGAGCAAGCCGAGATCATCTCCAACAAGTCGTGCGGCAACAGCTACCGCGGCAACCTCTTCGTCGAGTGTCAGGGTACGCTGACGATGCGTCACGGCAACGGCTGCACCGCTTCGGGCAACTACTTCCGGGGTAACGGCATGGAGGGCACGGGCGGCATCCGCCTGATCGGCGAAGACCACGTGGTGGAGGACAACTATCTGGAGGGCTTGGCCGGAACCGGTTATCGTTCGGCTATTTGCCTGGTGCGGGGACAGCAGTCGCCGGCGCTCAACGGCTACTGGCAGGTGAAGAACGCCCGTGTGCGCCGCAACACGATCGTCGACTGCAAATATGCCTTCAACGTCAACTATGGCAGCTCGGGCAGCGATCAGGTGATGCCCGTAGTCGGCACTCGGATCGAAGACAATATCGTCTTGCTTTCTTCCGCGTCGTCTTACGCCGTATTTTGTGCGCCGACGCCTGCGCCCGAGATCGAGTGGAAAGACAATACGATTTACGGCGGCCGTCAGAGCGGCGTGTCGCTCCCCGTGGCCGCTTCGGCGCCGATTGTTCCCGACATGTCGCAGGCCATGGAGGCGATTCGCGAGGGTGCCGGATGCAGTTGGAAAACAGAGTAAAATAGGATGACCGATATGAACAAGTCCAATTTCTTGCAGGGTTTCTCGCCTCGGCGACGCTCGAACAAGTTCGGCTCGTCGAAAACGTCGAGGCTTCTGCTCCTGCTCTTTGCGGTGTCGGCCGTTTCGTCGGCCGCGGCCGAGGAGTACTGCGTGTCGCTGCCCGAGGTGGCGGCGACGCTGCGCAAGGCGCAAGCGGGCGACCGCATCGTGGTGGCCGACGGTACGTATCGCGACCTCGAACTCAAATGGCGCGGTGCCGGTGAGGAGGGCGCTCCCGTGCGCATCGAAGCCGCGACGCCGGGCGGCGTGAAGATCGGCGGCATGTCGACGCTCCGCATAGCGGGGCGGTGGATCGAAGTGGCCGGTTTCGACTTCCGTGACGGCATGGCGCCGCGGGGCGCCGTCGTGGAGTTCCGCTGCGGGCAGGAGGTGGCCGACGACTGCCGCCTGACCGACTGCGTGATCGACGACTACAACCCTGCGCGCCGCGACGAGGCCTACAGCCATGTGATTCTCTACGGGCGTCGCAACCGGGTCGACCACTGCACGTTCGCGGGCAAACTCAATTTGGGCGTGACGCTCATCGTGATGCTCAACGAGGAGCGTTCGCAGCAGAATTTCCACCGTATCGACCACAACCACTTCGCGCCGCGCCCGGTCTACGGGTCGAACGGCGCCGAGACCATCCGCATCGGCACCTCGCAGCAGGCCTACACGTCGTCGAACACCGTGGTCGAGGAGAACCTTTTCGACCGCTGCGACGGCGAGGTGGAGGTCGTCTCCGTGAAGTCGAGCGACAACATCATCCGCCGCAACGTGTTCTATGAGTCGCAGGGCGTGCTGGCGCTGCGCCATGGCGACCGCAACATAGCCGAGGAGAATCTGTTCATCGGCCACGGCATCCGCAACACGGGCGGCATCCGCATCGTCAACGCCGGTCACCGCGTGGTGCGCAATACGCTGGTGGGAATCGCCGGCGAGCGCTTCTTCTCGGCGCTCGCGGTGATGAACGCCGTGCCCAACTCGCTGCCCAACCGCTATTGTCTGGTCGAAGATGTGGAGATCGCCGACAACGTGTTCGTCGACTGCTCCAACATCGAGTTCGGCACGGGCAAAGACCTCGAACGCACGCTGGCGCCCGAGCGGGTGACCTTCGCGCGCAACACCATCGTCAACCGGGCGCTGACCGAGCCGTTCATCGCCGTAGACCGCACCGACGGCTTCGTGTTCCGCGACAACAAGGTAGCCTTGGGTTCGAAATGCAAGGTCGCCGGATTCAAGAATATCGCCCCCGTGTATCCTGCGCTTCCGTCGGAGGCCGAAATACGGGCCGGAAAGGGTGCCGCACGGTATCGTCCGGCAGTTGGGACGCCGAACGTCTCGGACAAGGTCTATACGGTGCATGTCGGCGAAGACCTGCCCGCTGTCGTCGAGGCCGCCGAGGCCGGGTCGATCGTCGTGCTGGCCGATGCCGGAGGCGACTACGCCGTGAGCCGGGCGCTGACGGTGAGGCTGCCGCTCACGATCCGCGCTGCCGGCGGCGGGGCGCGCCCCGTGGTGCGTTTCAACGGGCCGAAAGGCGACAACATGGTGACCATAGCCGACGGCGGCAGCCTCCGCATAGAGGGCATCGCCTTTTCGGGCGTGCTGGAGCCGGGCAAGGCGCTGGCCAAGGCGGGTATTTCGACCGCGGCCGAGATGATCCGGCCCTACGAACTGTATGTCGACGACTGCGAATTCGCCGACTTCGGCGAGGGCGGGTTTTTCGCCGTGAAAGGCACGCAGAACACCTTCGCCGGGCGGGTCGAAATCCGCAACTCGCTTTTCCGCAACCTCTCGGGCGACGCCATACACTACGCTGCCGAGCGCGACGACAAAGGGCGCTACAACGCCGACGACATGCTCATCGAAAACTGTTCGTTCTACCGTATTCTGGGTCTGCCGATCAACATCTACCGCGGCGGCAGCGACGAATCGACCGCCGGGCCTTATGTCTATGTGCGCAACTGCAACTTCGAGGATTGCTGCAACAAGGAGCGCGGCTCGGTCGTGCGGCTCGTGGGGCCGCAGGTGCTCGAAATCGCGGGCTGCAGCTTCTCGAACAGCGGCCGCGGCGGCTGTGCGATCCGTCTCGACGAAGCCACGTGGGAAAAGGTGCGCGTGGCCGACTGCAACCTGTGGAATTCGGGCCGCATCCTCTCGATGACGGGTAGTGCCGTCCAAGGCGGCATGTGCGCCGAGGAGCCGGCCTATGTCGATGCCGAGCATTTCGATTTCTCGCAACGCCCCGGCTCGCCGCTGGCCGAAAAACGGATAGGAACTGAAAAATAAGATCGACACTACGATGAAAAAGACCCTCTTTCTGCTATTTTTTGTATCCGCGTTTCTGCCGTGTGTTGCCTCCCATCCGTCGCTGATGCTCACGCAGCGCGGCGTGGAGATGATGCGCGCCGACCGGGGGCAGGTGCCTGCGTTCGACGCTTCGATCGACCGCACGCTGGCGGGTGCCGATGCCGCGCTGGCGTCGCCCGTGGTCGTGCCGCAGCCCCGCGACGGGGGCGGGGGCTACACCCACGAGCGTCACAAACTCAACTACTACGAAATGGTCGACTGCGGCATCGCCTGGCAGCTGACGGGCGACGAACGCTATGCCCGTCGCGTGGCCGACCTGCTCGAAGCGTATGCCGAAATCTATCCGACGCTGGGCTTCCACCCCGTGCAGCTGTCGAAGACGCCGGGCCGCATCTTCTGGCAGACGCTCAACGAGAGCGTGTGGCTCGTCCATGCTTCGATGGCCTACGACTGCGTCTACGACTACATGACCCCCGCCCGGCGCGAGCGGGTCGAGCGCGATCTGTTCCGCCCGCTGGCCGACTTCCTGATGAACGGCATGGAGGGCAACCGCGAGAACAACAAGGTTTTCAACAAGATGCATAACCACGCCACGTGGGCCACGTCGGCCGTGGGGATGATCGGGCTGGTGATGGGCGACGACGATCTGGTCGACCGGGCGCTCTATGGCAGCGACAAGACGGGCCGCAACGGCGGTTTCGTGCAGCAGCTCGACCACCTCTTTTCGCCCGACGGCTACTTCACCGAGAGCGCCTACTACCAGCGTTATGCCATTTGGCCTTTCATGGTCTTCGCGCAATGTCTGCAGAACAACCGCCCCGAGTTGGGCATCTTCGACTACCGCGACGGCATTCTGCGGAAAGCCGTGTCGACCCTGCTGCAGCTGGCTTACGACGGACGTTTCATGCGCTTCAACGACGCCCTCGAAAAGGGCTACGACGCGCAGGAGCTGGTCTATGCCGTCAACATCGCCTATAACGTCGACCCCTCGAACAAGGAGCTGCTGGATGTGGCGGCCCGCTACCAGGCGTGGGTGCTGCCCACGGATGCCGGCTATGTCGTGGCGCGCGACATCGCCCGCGGTGAGGCGCAGCCCCTGCGTTTCGCGAGCGCTCTCTATCGCGACGGCCGCCACGGCGACGAGGGCGGGGTGGCGGTGATCCGCTCGACCGACCCGGCGCTCAACAGCGCCGTGACCCTCAAGGCCACGGCCCACGGCTTGAGCCACGGCCACTACGACAAACTGACGCTGGCCTACTACGACAACGGCCGCGAGGTGCTCTGCGACTACGGCGCCGCCCGCTGGCTCAACATCGAAGCCAAGTACAAGGGCCACTATACGCGCGAAAGCCGCACGTTCGCCATGCCCACCGTCGCGCACAACACCTTGGT
>CAMWJM010000038.1 GCA_947174575.1 uncultured Alistipes sp.
GTCTGGGTGTTGACCGCATCGCGGGCGAAGGCCACGTTGCCCGTGAGGTTGTTCACGGTGAGCATCACGCCTTTGGAGTAGCCGGTCGTGCCGGAGGTGTAGTTGAGCAGAATCACCCGGTCGTTGGGCACGTCGGGGTATTTGATGTCGTTGATGCTGAAGCCGCGGGGATATGCGGTGCGGTAGTTCTTGAGGATGTCGGCCTGGAACTTCGTGAGCGACTTGCCCTCGCGCTCGTAGACGACATGGAAATCGGTGAGCGAGAAAACGGCTTCGACCTGCCGGATCTGCTCCTCCTCGATCACGTCCCAGAAATTGTCGCTCAAAAACAGCAACCGGCTCTCGGAGTGGTTGATGATGTGGATGACATCGGCGGGAGTGAAATCCTGCAGAATCGGCACGATGACGGCCCCATAGGCGATGGTGCCGATGTAGGTGATGCACCACCGGGGGTTGTTGCGTCCGATCAGGGCGATTTTGTCACCCTGCTTGATGCCGGCTTTCTTGAAGAGGAGATGCAGCTTGGCGATCTCCTTGGCCATTTCGTAGTACGAAAACGTCTCGCCCTTGAAGTAGTCGGTCAGGGCGGCCATTTCGCGATGCTCGCGGAAACTGGCTTCGTAGATTTTCAGTAGGTTTTCCTGTAACATAGCGTTGGACTTCTGACGGGCGCAAAAACCGAACCGGGGGAAGCGGCGCTATCGCGGTGCGACGGCCGTGCGCCGATCAAGATCGCTTATCGGCTTTCCGCTCCTCGACACGCACGCGCCGCGGTTTCCAGATGTGGATTTTCGACTCGGTGCCCTCCTTCAGGCGCTTGATGTTCTTGCGATGGGTGACGATGAGCAACACAGCGATCACGAACGAGAAGACCACGAACGGGATCGAGCCGTTGACCTTGGGCGAGATGAGGGTGAAGACGGGAAAACAGCACCCCGCGATCATCGACGAGAGCGACACGTAGTGCGAAATCATCAACACCACGATCCACACGCCGAAGCAAAGCATGGCCGCAGGGGGATAGATGCCCGTGACGGCCCCCACGAGCGTGGCGACGCCCTTGCCGCCGCGGAATCCGGCGAAAACGGGGAAGATATGCCCCAAGACGGCGGCCACGACGGCACCGATCTTGAGGTTGATGATGTCGTTCTGACCGATGAGATCGTCGTACTGCATCAGCTCGACGACGGTGACGGCCACGAAGCCTTTCAGAAAATCGAGCGCGAAGACCGGCAGAGCGGCCCGGCGGCCCAGCACGCGCAGCATGTTGGTGGTGCCGGCATTCTTGCTGCCGTGCTCGCGGATGTCGATGCCGTAATACTTCTTGCCTATCCACACGGCACTCGGGATCGAACCCAGCAGATAAGCGAGCACGATCATGGTCGTAGCGGTATAAATCGTCAGAATCATAGTAAGTTCGGGACTTTTTGCCGACCCGGAACCGTGACTTTTCGAAACGAACGGGCACAAGCCGCTCGCGCCGAAACGAGGCTCCGAAGCCGGGGTTTCTACGGCAAATATAACAAAAATTTCGAAACTACCGACAATTTCGTCCCCATAACGCACCCGGCAGAACGACGAAAACGCCCGCGCCTCGTCGCGACAAAGAAAAAAACAGCTCTCTTCGTAGATGCTGGACGCAGCGCACGGAAAGAGCAGCCGCCCGATTCCCGTTGTTCAACGGGCGCACGTTGCCCGAATTGAAGTTCAAGAAGCCTGCGTTGTAATTGCCTGCTGCGTAGGACGAAGACGACCACAAGAGGCCCTCCGTGCCGACATTCGTCAAGGCTCCCGTCGCGTTGTTGCGGTAGCCCGCGGCAGGCGTTCGAAGCAATCGCTGGAATGAGTGACGGAAAGGAACATTTTCGATAAGCCGAGGGCAGAGCCAAGCTCGCTTGAGCTATGCCGAGGCGAGAAAATGTGCATGAATATGAACATTTTCATCGAATGTAACTCTCTGCCAAACTGGGATAGACAACTAACGGTAGCACGATGCAAAACCCGAACGAGCGTTCGACGTCTCATTGAGAGGACGCCGGCGTCCCGCATCCATTGTTTCTGTCTGCTTTTCATGCCGTTAGTGGATTGCTGAATCTACTTCACCGCGCTGGCAGGAGCCGTGACCCCTGCCACTCCGGGTAGGAAAGAGAGCTGTTTTTCTGTCCGGTTCGGGATAGCCCATTCGCTGCGATGGCCGGAAGCACATGTGCTTCCGGCCATCGCGGAACAGATTCGGGACTACCCCAGATAAGATTTCAACAACTTCGAGCGCGACGAATGGCGCAACCGACGTATCGCTTTCTCCTTGATCTGACGCACGCGCTCGCGCGTGAGGTCGAATTTCTCGCCGATCTCTTCGAGCGTCATTTCGGAACATCCGATGCCGAAGAAGTATTTGATGATGTCGCGCTCGCGGTCAGTCAAGGTCTCCAAGGCCCGGTCGACCTCGGTGGAGAGCGACTCGTTGATCAGGCCGCGGTCGGCATTGGGCGAATCGGGGTTGACCAGCACGTCCAGAAGCGAGTTGTCCTCGCCGTCGGCGAACGGTGCGTCGACCGAAACATGGCGCCCGGCGACGCGCAGCGTGTCCGTGACCTTCTCCTTGGGCAGCTCCAGTTCGTTGGCCAGCTCCTCGGGCGACGGAGTACGCTCGTGCTCCTGCTCGAAACGGGCGAACGCCTTGTTGATCTTGTTGAGCGACCCGACCTGATTCAGGGGCAGGCGCACGATGCGCGACTGCTCGGCCAGGGCCTGGAGAATCGACTGCCGGATCCACCACACGGCGTAGGAGATGAACTTGAACCCGCGGGTCTCGTCGAACTTCTCGGCGGCCTTGATCAAACCCAAATTGCCCTCGTTGATGAGGTCGGGAAGGCTCAAGCCCTGGTTCTGGTATTGCTTGGCGACGGAAACCACGAAGCGCAGATTGGCTTTGGTGAGTTTTTCGAGCGCCTCCTGGTCTCCTTTCTTGATTCGTTGGGCGAGTTCCACCTCCTCCTCGACCGTGATAAGCTCCTCCTTGCCGATCTCCTGCAGGTACTTGTCCAGCGAAGCGCTCTCGCGGTTGGTGATGGATTTCGTGATCTTTAACTGACGCATAAATTTATCCTCCTTTTTGTTTCTTCTCGCTTACGATTCGCCCGGCCTGTCGGGGACGGAACGGGGCGCGGGCCGCTGCATGACTCCCGCAGGCCCCCGGGTTCCCGCTCCGCTGCGGCTACTCGACCAGCACATAGCTGGCGGCGCGGCCGTCGGGATAGACGCCGTCGAGCGACTTCACCTTGTCGGTCAGGCGACGCACGTCGGCCAGCGAGCGCACCGCCCGGTCGTTGATGTGCGTGATGACGAATCCCTGCTTCACGCGCGCCCGGGCCAGAATACCGCCCGACTTGACGCTCGCGACCTGCACGCCGCCCCGGATCTCCAGCTTCCGGCAGAGCTTCTCGCCCGCATCCTGCAACTGGCCGCCCAACGCCTCGACGACATCGACGTCCTCGCGGGTCAGGAGTTCGGGTTGATCTGCCTTATTACGCAAAACGACCTCGAAATGTTTCACTTTGCCCTCTCTTTTTACCGACAGCGCCACTTTATCGTTGGGCCGGCGCCGGGCGATCTGCTCCTGGAGCGTGGCCGACGAGCCGAGCTGCACGCCGTCGATGTCGAGAATGATGTCGCCCTTGCGGATGCCGGCCTCGGATGCAGCGCCGCCCTCTGCGACACCGGCTACGTAGACGCCTCCGATCTCCGAGACGCCCAACTGCTTGCCCTCGGCGCTATCGATGAAATCCTGGTCGACGGGCCGGAACGTCACGCCCAGCAAGGCACGCTGCACCAGACCGTACTCCTTGAGATCGACCACGACCTTGCGCACGATGGCTTCGGGCACCGCGAACGAATAGCCGACATAGCTGCCCGTCTGCGACTTGATGAGCGTATTGATGCCCACCAGCTCGCCCTGGGTGTTGACCAGAGCGCCGCCCGAGTTGCCGGGGTTGACCGCGGCATCGGTCTGGATGAACGACTCGATCGAGAAGTCGTTGGGAATGGCGCCCAGATTACGCGCCTTGGCGCTGACGATGCCGGCCGTGATGGTCGACTGCAGGTCGAACGGCGAACCTATAGCCAGCACCCATTCGCCCAAGCGCAAGGCGTCGGACGATCCGAAAGCCAGCGTCGGCAACTCCTGCGCCTCGACCTTCAGCAGCGCGATGTCGGTGGCCGAGTCCTTGCCCACGAGCCGGGCATCGAACGCACGTCCGTCGTTGAGCTTCACGCGCAGCTTGGTGGCACCGTCGACCACGTGGTTGTTGGTGACGACATACCCGTCGGCCGAGATGATGACTCCCGAACCGCCTGCGCGACGCTCCTGGTAACGAGGCTCGCCGCCTCCGCGACGGCTGTCCTGGGGGATGCCGAAGAATTCGAGGAACGGATCGCTGCCGTACTGCCCGCGCTGGGGCACCTCGACCTGCTGCACGGCCTCGATGTTGACGACGGCTTTCACCGCGTTCTCGGCGGCATAGGTCAAATCGGGAAACTGTCCGGCGTCGTACGAAGCGAACTGCGTACCCGCAACCGGGGTGCGCTCGACCTGCCGCTCGACATATTCCACCCGCGAGGCTCCGCCCGCATGCACTACGCTCCAAGCCGTCGCACCGCCGACAGCGGCCGAAAGCGCCACGATACCGCAAAACAAAAATGCCTTTTTCATAATCGAATGTTAAATAATAAATGATTCGTAGGCGATTTTCATCATAGGCTTTTACTCGATTTGCAGGACAAACGGACGAAAGACGAAAAATAGTATATGCACACCGAAAACGAATAGCCGACAGCCGCCGAGGCTGTCGACTATGCACAGAGTATGTCCGATCAAAGGCCGAACTCCCGACGGATGGCGTCGACGGCGTCGAGCTTCTCCCACCCGAAGAACTCGATTTCGCGCTCGACCTCGCGGCCGTTCTCCCAGACTTTCAGCGCTTTGGTGTAGGGCCGGTTGCCGAAATGTCCGTAGGAAGCCGTGGCCTCGAAAATGGGATTCTTCAGCCCGAACCGCTTGACAATGGCCGCGGGACGCAGATCGAACAATTTGCCGATGCGGCGGGCAATCTCGCCGTCGGTCATCCCCTTCAACGCATCGGGGCGGGGCGAACGGTAGGTGTCGACATAAATCTAGAGCGGTTCGGCGATGCCGATCGCGTAGGACAGCTCCACCAACACTTCGTCGGCGACGCCTGCAGCCACCAGATTCTTGGCGATATGCCGCGCGGCATAGGCCGCCGAGCGGTCGACTTTCGACGAATCCTTGCCCGAGAAAGCGCCGCCGCCGTGCGCACCGCGACCGCCGTAGGTGTCGACGATGATCTTACGCCCGGTGAGACCCGTATCGCCATGAGGGCCACCGATGACGAACTTACCCGTGGGGTTGACATGCAGGATGTAGTCGTCGCCAATCAAATCGGCGAGCTTGTCGCCGGCACGCTCCAGACGCGCCTTGACACGCGGAATGAGGATCGTGCGCACGTCGTCGCGGATGCGTTCCTGCATCCGCCGCTCAGCCTCCTGCTCGGTGAGGCCGTCGCCGGCTTTCACGAATTCGTCGTGCTGCGTGGAGACGACGATGGTGTGCACGCGCAAGGGGCGCCCGGTCTGCTCGTCGTACTCGACGGTCACCTGCGACTTCGAATCGGGCCGCAGGTAAGGCATTGCAGCGCCCTCGCGGCGAATGACGGCCAACTCCTTGAGGATGACGTGCGAAAGGATCAACGTGGCGGGCATCATCTCGCGCGTCTCGTTGCAGGCATAGCCGAACATGATGCCCTGGTCGCCCGCGCCCTGCTCCTCCTCGGTAGCCCGCACGACGCCCTGGTTGATGTCGGACGACTGTTCGTGGATCGCCGAGAGAATGCCGCACGAATTGCAATCGAACTGGTATTCGCTTTTGGTGTAGCCGATGCGGCCGATGACGCGGCGCGCCACCTCCTGCACATCGACATAAGCCTCCGAGCGCACCTCACCGGCCACGACGACCAAGCCTGTGGTGCAGAGCGTTTCGCACGCTACCTTGGAATTGGAATCGCGACGCAGGAACTCGTCGAGAATGGCGTCGGAAATCTGATCCGAAACCTTATCGGGGTGCCCCTCGGACACCGACTCCGATGTAAACAGAAAACCCATTTCTATACGTTTTTAATGGATCGCACCTCCCGCACTTCGGGCAACGCGCCTGTCGGCCGCCCGACCCCGGAGAGCGACGATCCGGTACATGTATAAAATGGGAAAAATTGGCTGTTGGAATAAAAATGCTGGTTTAGCGATTTTTTATTGTGGTTTGCAAGCAGTCAAATCTTTCCACATTTCCCGCGCTTCGTGCGACGGGACGACAAAGGTAAGAAGAAAAAACAAGAAATGGAAATCGCGACCGTATAATAAATGTTATCTACCCTACTCAATAGTCGTGCAGCGGCTTTCGCGACGGATTCCGGCTGCTTTTCGAAGCAAGGATGCAAAAAATTCGGGATTTTTTTTGCAATTCCGAAAATTGTCTCTATTTTTGCACTCGCAATCCACAAGAGATTGATGCCTCTCTAGCTCAGTTGGTAGAGCACGACACTCTTAATGTTGGGGTCCAGGGTTCGAGCCCCTGGGGGGGTACGAAGCGAGAATCTTTCGATTCTCGCTTTTTTCATGCAGCACAGGCAAGAGCGGCTCCGCAAAATTTCAGTGCATTTGTTTCCGTGTCCGACTTTTCGTACCTTAAACGTTGTTTTAGATACTCCGTCTCGGCAGAAGCAAGCGATAGCTTGCTTCTGCGCTCGACTTTTCGTACCTTCGCGGCATACATCGACTGCCTATGAATCCCGAAGAATCCCTTTGTCCCGCCCGCGAGCACTCGAAGCCGGCGAAAACAGGCCGCCTGACACAAATGGAACAGCATCTGACCCGCGCCAACGAACGACTGCTGCCGCTCTTCTTCCCCTGCTACCTCCTGGTGCTGGGCGTCGTCGCACTGCTCGACATCGAGCTGATCGACCCGGCGCTTCTGGAGAGTGCCAACTGGAAGCAGAACACGATCTGGTGCATGCTGCTGCTGTTCGGCCTGCTGCCTCCGAACCTGCGCGGACACAAGATCGTATGGATGGGCATCGGCTACATGCTGGCGTTCTTCGTGCTCGGGGGCGCCAACGTCTACGGCACGGTGCGGCTGCTGCTGACGATAGCCAAGGTGGCGCTGCCGATCATGATTCTTTTCCAGGCCGTCCGTCTCTGGGCCGCGACCCGGCGTTACGAGCGTCTGGCGCTGCTGCTGCCCCTCGCCGCGCTGGTATTCGCCGGCCTGCTCTACCCGATCGAAGACCAGAACATCGTGCAGAGCGGCTGGAAATCGCTGCTCGACTGGTCGTGGGACAACTACCGCGACGACAACGGATTCCACACCTATATAGGCATCATCGGCATACTCGCCGGACTGACCGAAGCCGCGATAGTCATCGAATATCTGAGGATCAAGGAGAAATAGACATCGCGAAAGCGCCGCATCCTAATCGGGTGCGGCGCTTTTCAACTCATCTGAATTTTCGGGCACGGACGACTATATTTCATAGCTTCCGTGCTTTTCGAGCGATGCCTCACCATGAGTGTTTGTTCGGGGCGAAAATATTTCCTACTTTTGTGGCGCCGAGGGCCTTTGCCTGCGGCAGACATATTTCGAAAGTGTTTTCGCTTTTGTCCTCGTTAGAAAATCTGACAGTTTTCAAAGACCAAAGGACAACGAACAGCACTCATTTCTTGTTTAGACTATGGGCAAGGTGCATCTCTACGCACCGCGATACTCCATATCTATTCAAGTGTGGGGCATCGCGTCGTTTATTTTGGTCGGGTTTTGTCAGAGCCTCTAACGGATAAACGAAATTCAGCTCCACACTTTCTTTTTTACTACTGAACCCGCCGCATAGGAGTTGTACGGCAATAAAATTTGAACACAAGAACATTCAAATTTATATTGCTATGAAGAAATTCTTTGTCCTGCTCACCGTGGCAGGTATGCTGTACTCGACAAGTTGCAGCGAATCCTACGATGATTCGACCCTTTGGGGTCGTGTCGACGATCTCGAAAATCGGGTTGCCCGGCTCGAAGAGCTTTGCAAGCAGATGAACACCAACATCGCATCGTTGCAGACCCTCGTCTCCGCTGCGCAGGCCCACGACTACATCACCTCCGTAGTACCTGTCGAGAGCAGCGGCAACGTTGTCGGTTATACTATTACTTTTTCGCAGAACGCCCCTATCACCATCTACCACGGAGCGAACGGAGCAGATGGAATAGCGCCCGTTATCGGTGCGAAGCAGGACACCGACGACATTTACTATTGGACGCTCGACGGTGAGTGGCTGCTTGATGAGAACGGTGCAAAAATCCCTACTTCGGGCCCGACCGGCAATGACGGGCAGAATGGAGTTACGCCACGGCTCAAAATCGAGACTGGCGGCTGGTATGTCTCCTACAACAACGGCGCGAACTGGACTTATTTAGGTCTGGTGCCCAGCGGCGGAACGGTTGCCGCAAGCGATTCGATGTTTCGCAGTGTCGACACTTCGCACAGCGATTACGTGCTCTTTACCTTATCCAACGGCACCGAGATTCGGGTACCCAGATTCGGACTGCTTGCCATTACGTTCACTCCGGGCAATTCATTGAAGTTCGACATCGACGAGACTAAAACCGTCAACTACACGATTACGGGCGGCGGTGCCAACAATGTGGTGAAAGCCGAGCTGCAAAATCCTGACGACAACTATACATTACATACGTCGTCGACCTCGGCAACACAAGGAACGATCACAATCGCGACGAAAATTCCGACGAAGAACAACGTGATCGTATCTGTGTCCGACGGCGTTCAGACCATCATGACGGCTATCGCCGTGTCGATAAAGCCCAGTTTCTCGGGAAATACCATTGCGGTCGAAACGCCGGGCACGCTGGGAAAACTGCTGGCCGATTACGATAAAACGACGATTACCGAGTTGACCCTTATCGG
>CAMWJM010000039.1 GCA_947174575.1 uncultured Alistipes sp.
CCCCGATGCCGGCACTGTTGGGCGGAGGGCGGACTAAAAGCGTCAGCGGAGGGGCCGGTTTGCTTGCAAACCCGCGAATAGGCGCCCGGAGCAGCGTTAGTCCGCCCGGAGCAGGTGCCGGCAATCGGAAGGAGAGGCTTTTCCGCCGCTTTTCGCCGGAACGAAAAGCGGCTAATTTAATTTGACAAGGAAACGTATTCGTGTCGACTATTACCATCTACACCGACGGTTCGTCGCTCGGCAACCCCGGGCCGGGCGGCTACGGCGTCGTGCTGCTTTCGGGGCCGCACCGCAAGGAGTTGTCCCAGGGCTTCCGGCTGACCACCAACAACCGCATGGAACTTATGGGGGTCTGCGTCGCATTGGAGGCGCTGAAAGTCGAGGGATGCGACGTGGTGATCTATTCCGATTCGAAATACGTCGTCGACGCCGTGACCCGGGGGTGGGTCTTCGGCTGGGAGAAGAAGGGCTTCGTCGGCAAGAAGAATCCCGACCTCTGGATGCGCTTTCTGCGCGTCTTCCGGCGCCACCGCGTCCGCTTCGTCTGGGTCAAGGGCCATGCCGAGACCGTCGAGAACAACCGGTGCGACGCTTTGGCCGTCGCCGCCGCCGGCTCCCGACAGTTGGCCGAGGACTCCGGCTACCGGCCCGAATAAGGCCAATAAGCCGGATATTCCGATATTTTTCGTATCTTCGCGCAGTTTAAATCCGACTCCATGTTCAAGACATACCTCCGACTTCTGGGCTTCGCCAAGCCGCTCCAGCAGTACGCCATACCCTATTTCTTCTACTCCCTGCTCTACGCGCTGTTCAACTCGTGCACGTTTCTGCTCATCATCCCCATCCTCAACACCATGTTCGATGCCGACTACGCGTTCCAGCGCGTCGACGCGCTGCCGCCTTTCGAGCCGAACTCCGAGTACTTCACCGCGCTCTTCAACTTCGCCTACACGCAGCTCTTCGCCGAGTTCCGCATCGCCAACGTCCTCATCCTGCTGGCCGCTATCGCCGTGGCGTCGAGTTTTTTGAGCAATCTGTTCCGCTACCTGGGCGCCTGGACGGTCGAGAAGCTCCGCACCCGCACCCTGCAGCGCATCCGCAACGAGATGTTCACCCGCGTGGTCGACATGCACGCCGGCTACTTCAGCGACCAGCGCAAGGGCGACATCATCTCCAAGATCACTTCCGACGTCAACGTCGTGCAGTTCTGCATCACCAACACCCTGCAGGTGGCGTTCCGCGAGCCGTTCCTCATCATCTTCTACCTCATCATGATGATCGGCATTTCGTGGGAGCTGTCGCTCTTCTCGTTCTTCTACCTCCCCGTCGTGGCCCTGCTCATCGGCAGCATCGTCAAACGCCTGCGCCACCCGGCCCTCACCAACCAGCAGCGCATGGGCGAGCTGGTTTCGGCCCTCGACGAGTCGCTCGCGGGCATCAAGGTCATCAAGAGCTACAACGCCGCGGGTTATGTCAAGCGCAAGTTCTACGACCTGAACGCCGATCTTTCGCGCATCACCCTCTCCATGGCCCGGCGCCAGCAGCTGGCTTCGCCCATGAGCGAGTTCCTCGGCATCGCGGCCGTAGGCGTCATGCTGGTCTTCGGCGGTTCGCTGGTGGTCAAGGGGTCGCTCGACGCCGGCGGGTTCATCGCTTTCATCGCCATGTTCTCGCAGATCACGCGCCCCGTCCGCACGTTCATCGACCAGTTCGCCAACATCAACCAGGGCATCGCCGCCGGCGAACGCATCTTCTCGATCATCGACACCCGCAGCGAAATCGAAGACAAAGCCGGAGCGCAGCAACTCGCCGGGCTGAAAGAGTCGATCGAGTTCCGCGACGTCCACTTCTCCTACGACGGCAGCCGCGAGGTCATCGACGGCGTGTCGTTCCAGATCCGCCGCGGCCAGACCGTGGCGCTGGTCGGCCCCTCGGGCGGCGGCAAATCCACGCTCAGCGAGCTGATTCCCCGCTTCTACGACCCCACGGCCGGCGACATCCTCATCGACGGCATCCCCTTGCGCGACTACACGCAGGAGAGCCTGCGCGCCCACTTGAGCGTCGTGTCGCAGGATACGGTGCTCTTCAACGACACCATCGAGAGCAACATCGCCATGGGGCGCCCCGGCGCTTCGCACAACGAGATCGTCCGCGCCGCCCGCATCGCCAATGCCGACGACTTCATCCGCGAGACCCCCGAGGGCTACGCCACCAACATCGGCGACCGGGGCGCCAAACTCTCGGGCGGCCAGCGCCAGCGCCTCTCCATCGCCCGCGCGATCCTCAAGAACCCCGACATCCTCATCCTCGACGAGGCCACCTCGGCCCTCGACACCGAAAGCGAGAAACTCGTGCAGGAAGCGCTCAACAAACTGCTGGTCGGCCGCACCTCCATCGTCATCGCCCACCGGCTCTCCACGATCCACAACGCCGACCTGATCGTCGTCGTCGACCACGGCCGCATCGCCGAGCAGGGCACCCACGCCGAGCTTATGGCCCGCGGCGGCCTCTACGCCAAACTCATCGAAATGCAATCGTTCGAATAAATTCAGAATTCACAATGCACAATTCATAATGATCAGGAGGGCCATGCCCTCCTATTTTCGTTCCTACTCTCACGCATCATCCGCCCGCCACCCCCGGAAAAGACACGATTCTATCGCCCGCCCCGACAAGAAATTGTGAATCGTGCATTGTGAATTGTGAATTCCTTTTTCTATCTTTGCATTTCGGAGTATTCGAGCAAAAAACAGACAATCCGATATGAAATTCAAGGAGTACAAAGGTCTCGACCTGGCCGGGCTGGCCGCCGAGGTTCTCGGCGAGTGGGACGCCCGCGACACGTTCCGCAAAAGCATCTCCACGCGCGAGGGGCACCCGTCGTTCGTCTTCTACGAGGGACCTCCTTCGGCCAACGGACTGCCGGGCATCCACCACGTCATGGCCCGCACGATCAAGGACATCTTCTGCCGCTACAAGACGCAGCAAGGCTTCCGCGTCCACCGCAAGGCGGGGTGGGACACCCACGGTCTGCCCGTCGAGCTGGGCGTCGAGAAGAAACTCGGCATCACCAAGGAGGACATCGGCCGGAAGATTTCGATCGAGGAGTACAACCGCACCTGCCGCGAGGCCGTCATGGAGTTCACCGGCGTGTGGGAGAACCTCACGCGCAAGATGGGCTACTGGGTCGACATGAGCGCCCCCTACATCACCTACGACAACAAGTATATCGAGACGTTGTGGTGGCTTCTCAAGCAGCTTTTCGACAAGGGACTGCTCTACAAGGGCTACACCATCCAGCCCTACTCGCCGGCCGCCGGCACGGGCCTTTCGACCCACGAGCTGAACCAGCCGGGCTGCTACCGCGACGTCAAGGACACCACTTGCACGGCGCAGTTCCGCATCGTGCGCGACGCCGCGAGCGAAAAGCTCTTCGGCAGCGACGACTGCCCGCTCTACTTCTTGGCTTGGACTACTACCCCCTGGACGCTGCCGTCCAACACGGCGCTGGCCGTCGGCCCCGCGATCGAATACGTCGAGGTGCGCTGCACCAACCCCTATACCGAGACGCAGCAGTCCGTCATCCTGGCCCGCGACCTCGTACCGGCCTACTTCACCAAGAAAATGGAGGGCACCTTCGCGATCACCGGCCGGAGCTGGCGCGGCGAGGAGCTGGTCGGCATCCGCTACGAGCAGCTCATCCCGTGGGTTCGGCCCGACGGCGATGCGTTCCGCGTCATCGCGGGCGACTACGTGACCACCTCCGACGGTACGGGCATCGTGCACATCGCCCCCACGTTCGGCGCCGACGATGCCCGCGTGGCCCGCGCCGCCGGCATTCCGCCCCTGTTCATGGTCGACAAGGCCGGCAAGGAGCAGCCCATGGTCGACCGGCAGGGCAAGTTCTTCCTCTTGGACGACCTCGACCCCGAGTTCGTCCGCACGCATGTCGACCGCAAGCACTACGCCGAGTATGCCGGCCGCTACGTCAAGAACGCCTACGACGAGCGGCTCACCGAGGCCGACTCCACGCTCGACATCGATATTTCGGTGATGCTCAAGACCGAAAACAAGGTCTTCAAAATCGAGAAGCACACCCACTCCTACCCCCACTGCTGGCGCACCGACAAACCGGTGCTCTACTACCCGCTCGACTCGTGGTTCATCCGCACCACGGCGCTGCGCGACCGCATGATCGAGCTGAACAAGACCATCCGCTGGAAACCCGAGTCCACCGGCTCGGGCCGCTTCGGCAAGTGGCTGGAGGGCCTCGTCGACTGGAACCTGTCGCGTTCGCGCTTCTGGGGTACGCCGCTGCCCGTCTGGGCCACGGAGGATCACGCCGAACTGAAATGTATCGGCTCGATCGAAGAGCTGATCGCCGAGATCGAGAAGTCGGTGGCCGCGGGATTCATGACCGAAAACCCCTACAAGAATTTCAAGGTCGGCGACATGTCCAAAGAGAACTACTCGACCGACCGCATCGACCTGCACCGTCCCTACGTCGACCGCATCGTGCTGGTTTCGTCCAAGGGCGAGCCGATGCACCGCGAACCCGACCTCATCGACGTATGGTTCGACTCGGGCGCCATGCCCTACGCGCAGGTGCACTACCCGTTCGAGAACAAAGAGCGTTTCGGGGAGGTCTACCCCGCCGACTTCATCGCCGAGGGCGTCGACCAGACGCGCGGCTGGTTCTTCACGCTGCACGCCATAGCCTCTATGCTCTTCGACTCGGTGGCTTTCAAGAACATCATTTCCAACGGCCTGGTGCTGGACAAGAACGGCAACAAGATGTCCAAGCGTCTGGGCAACGCCGTCGATCCGTTCGAGGTTCTCGACACCTACGGCCCCGACGCCACGCGCTGGTACATGATCTCCAACTCCCAGCCGTGGGACAACCTCAAGTTCGACCGCGAGGGCGTCGACGAGGTGCGCCGCAAGTTCTTCGGCACGCTCTACAACACCTACTCGTTCTTCGCCCTCTACGCCAACATCGACGGCTTCACGGGTCGTGAAAAGGAGGTGCCCGTGGCCCAGCGTCCCGAGATCGACCGCTGGATCATCTCGCTGCTGAACACGCTCGTCGCCGACGTCACGCGCTACCTGGAGGACTACGACCCCACGCCTGCGGCCCGCGCCATTCAGGAGTTCGTGGGCGAGAACCTCTCCAACTGGTACGTGCGCCTCAACCGCAAGCGTTTCTGGGGCGGCGCCATGACCGACGACAAGCTCGCGGCCTACCAGACGCTCTACACCTGCCTGGAGACCGTGGCCCTGCTTTCGGCTCCGTTCGCCCCCTTCATCTCCGACCGCATCTTCTGCGATCTGAACGCCGTGAGCGGCCGTCATGCCGACGAATCGGTGCACTTGGCAACATTCCCCAAGGCCGACCCCGCACTGATAAACGCCGACTTGGAAGCGATGATGTCCGTCGCCCAGCAACTCTCCTCTATGGTGCTGGCCCTGCGCCGCAAGGTCTCGATCAAGGTGCGCCAACCGCTGCAGAAGATCATCGTCCCGGTGCTCGATCCCGTCACCGCGGCCCATATCGAGGCGGTGAAGAAGCTGGTGATGAACGAAGTCAATGTCAAGGAGGTGGAACTCATCCAGAACACCGCCGGCCTCATCACCAAGCGCATCAAGCCCAACTTCAAGACCCTCGGGCCGCGCTACGGCAAATACATGAAGCAGATCGCCGCCCTCACGGCCGAGTTCTCGCAGGAGCGCATCGCCGAAATCGAGACTGCTCCCGAGACGATTCTCGACCTGGGTGCGGAGAAGATCGCCGTCACCCCCGCCGACTTCGAAATCACGTCGGAGGACATGCCCGGCTGGCTCGTGGCGACGGAGGGCAAGCTCACCGTGGCCCTCGACATCACGCTCACCGACGACCTGCGGGCCGAGGGCGTGGCCCGCGAGCTGGTCAACCGCATCCAGAACATCCGCAAGGATTCGGGCTTCGAGGTCACCGACCGCATCCACGTCGAGATCGGGCAGTGTCCGCTCGTCGCCGAGGCCGTCGCGCGCTTCGCCGACTACATCGCCTCGCAGACGCTGGCCGTAGAGGTCAAGACGGCCGCCGAGCCTGCGGGCGAGGCGTGCGTCGAGTCGGAGGTCGACGAACAGCCGCTCCGCATCGCCCTGACGCGCATATAGTCCCGCGCATTCCGCCTCACGAGCCGACCCCGAAAATGGGGTCGGCTTTTTCATTTTTCTTCCCCCGTCCGGCGTCGGAACCCGCACCGCGCAGGGAAAAAGGCGCAAAATTTGGTAGTGTCGCAAATAATATCTATTTTTACATTGAACCTAAAGCGATTTACGACTATGGCAGACGAACGAACCAGATACAGCGACGCCGAATTGGAGGAGTTCCGGCAGGTCATCCTCAAGAAATTGGAGAATGCCCGCGCCGACTACGAACTGCTGCGTGCGACCATCACCCACACGGCCGACAACGACACCGAGGACACCTCGCCCACCTACAAGGTGCTCGAAGAGGGCGCC
The DNA here is from genome assembly GCA_947174575.1 of uncultured Alistipes sp. Lineage (GTDB taxonomy): Bacteria > Bacteroidota > Bacteroidia > Bacteroidales > Rikenellaceae > Alistipes. The sequence goes on from CAMWJM010000039.1 coordinate 6,508, forward strand.
GCCACCCTCTCCAAGGAGGAGAACGGCCGTCTGGCCACCCACCAGATGAAGTTCATCCGCAACCTCGAAATGGCCCTCGTCCGCATCGAGAACAAGACCTACGGCATCTGCAAGACCACGGGCAAGCTGATCCCCAAGGAGCGGCTGCTGCGAGTGCCCCACGCCACCGAGTGCATCGAAGCCAAGGAAAACCGCAAATAGCGGAACAAAGCGACACACCATATATATAGTACTTTCCCCGCTTTTCACACCGATCCGGCACCCGCCCGCTCTGCATCCTCGACGGCGCGGCCATTATCCGGCATACGTTTCCACCTGCCGCCCCGGCAGGTTTTTTCATGCTCCGCCGTCGGAGTTTCGCATACGTTTTCCCGAAAAAATCCGTTATATTTGGCGGTATGATTGTTCGGATTCGCGCATTTTTCTTCGTTCTGTGCACGGCGGCGTTCTTTTGCAGTGCGTTCGCCGCCGGCCCCGAGTTGCATGCGCCCGAGCATCTCCCCGGCGACAGCCTCTCGCAGCGCTCCGCCGAACGCAATCGGCGCTTCTTCGACAGTCTGCAGTCCAAGTCGAGCCGGCATGCCGTCCCGCGGCTGCTCTACCGCACGTTCTTCAACCGCCCCGTCCCCGACACCACCGCCAGCGGGCGCGTCCGCGACGACAGCCACGCATGGGACGCTCTCCGCGGCCGCACCGTCGGACGGATCGACATCGAGCGCCGCCAGATCTTCCGCTCCGACGGCAATTGGCTCCGCCGCACCGGCAACAAGGCCCACGTCCTCACGCGCGAGCGCGTCATCCGCCGCGACCTGCTCTTCCGCTCCGGCGAGCGGTTCGATCCCCAGCTCGTCGTGCGCAACATGCAGCTGCTCCGCTCGCGCCCCTACATCTCCGACGTCGATGTCGACGTGCGGCCCGATCCGCTCGACTCCTCGCGCGTCGATCTGGTCATCCGCACGCGCGACCGCTGGACGATCACCCTCGACGGCGCCTGGCGCTCCGAGGGCCGCACCATGGTGGGCATCGCCGACGCCGACATCCTCGGCACGGGCAACCTCCTGCGCATCGAAACCAACTTCAGCCGCAAGGACTTCTCCTACGGCGGTAACCTCGTCTCCTATCGAATTCCCAACGTTCTGGGCACCTTCTACACGGCCGACTTCGCCGCCGGGCGCAACTTCTACGAATCGACGCTCGACCTGCAGCTGCACAAGGAGTTCCTGCGCCCCACCGACTACGAGGTCGGCCTTTCGTACAGCGACCTCAAGTTCAAGCGGTACATGATCGCGCAGGACACCTCGCTGCTGGTCAAGGAGCGCAATTTCGACGCCTGGGGCGGCTACTCGCACTACCTGACGTCGATCTCTTCGAGCCTCTACTTCACCGCCCGCTACAACTACCGGCGGTTCCTGCGCCGCCCCGCCGACGTCGCCGCCGACCGCCACCCCGCCCTCCACGACCGCGATCTGCTGCTCTTCGGCGCCGGTCTCTACCGCGAGCGGTTCCTCACCGCCAACATGATCTACGGCTTCGGCACCCGCGAGTACCTCGCCGCCGGCTACAAGGCCGAGATTGTGGGCGGCCGGTCGTGGGGCGAATTCGGCGACGAGATCTACCTCGGCCTCGATTGCCGCACGGGCGGTTTCCGCTCCGTGGGCTACATCATGGGCGGCATCGCTCTGGGCGGCTACGTCGATCCCCGCAGCGGCACGTGGCGGCGCAGCGCTCTCGATGTCGACCTGCGGTGGTTCTCCGATCTGTTCCTCTACCGCCGCAACCGCATCCGCCAGTTCCTCATGTTCAACTACACCCAGGGCTGGAACCGCAGCCGCGGCAACGACGAGATCGTCCGCTTCACCCGTCGCGACGGACTGCAGGCCCTCGACCAGCACGTCACCGGCACCGCCCGGGCCGTACTCGACACCGAGACCGTCGTCTTCACCCCCTGGCAGCCCCTGGGCTTCCGCATCGCCTTCTTCGCCTTCGGCGACCTGGGCCTGATCGGCTACTCGCCCAACATCTTCCGCAACGACTTCTTCGCCTCGCTCGGCGGCGGCCTGCGCATCAAGAACGAACGCCTGATCTTCAGCACCATACAAATCCGTCTGGGCGTCGCTTTCTGCAAAAACGGCCTGGCCGGCTCCGAGTACTTCCGCCTCTCCAACTCCACGCGCCTCGAACAATACCGCTACCTCCCCTCGCGCCCCGAAACCATCGCGTTCTAATAACCCCGACGGCAAATATTCCGCAGCGGCAGCAAAAGAGTTTTCACCGCAGCCTGCGGAGCACGCGCTTTTCGCAGGCCGCAGCCGCTCACGGCAAAGGCCCGTAAAAGGCTTCTTCCATTCTCTTTTTATTTTTCTTTTTTGCTTCTTTTCTGCGGACTCCCTATTTTTGCACATATTCTCTTTATGCTATGC
>CAMWJM010000040.1 GCA_947174575.1 uncultured Alistipes sp.
TTTGCCCACGCCACCTTTCTGATTGGCTAATGCGATAACTTTTGCCATGTTCGGATGGGTTTATAAGCGGACAAATTTAGTGAAATTAAATCGAAATCCGCAACCGTTGCCGAAAATTGATTACCTTTGGGACGCCAAAAAACGATTCGATGCAGCCGACGACCGAAAAAAACCGATCCCTGCCCGACGCCGAACCCGTGGCGGTCGAGACGCAGCCCTTGCGGCCGACGCCCGACGAGCGTCGTCCGTTTCCCACGGCGGGCGATCTGCTGGCCATGCTGGGCATCGTGCTGGGCATGCAGGTCGTGGCGTCGCTGACGGTGACGTTCGTGATGGCGGTGCTGGGGCTGGAGCCGGGGGCGGACGATCCGCTGCAGCAGGGGCGCTGCATGGCGGCGGTCTACCTGCTGGCGATGGTGCCGGCCTACTTCATGGTGTTGGGGTACCGGCATGCGCGCGGCGGCACAGGCCCGATCGGCTGCTTCTCGACCCGCGGACTGAATCCCGTGCTGCTGCTGTGGGCGTTCGTCTTCATGCTCGCGGTGAGCGTGGTGTGCGAACCTTTGCTGGCGCTTCTGCCTGCGCCGAAGCCCTATGCGTTCGGGCGCGGAGGCTGGGCGCTGGCGGTGCTGGTGGCGGCGGCTCCCGTGCTCGAAGAGCTGCTGTGCCGCGGCGTGGTGCTGGGGGCGTTGCGCACCCGCTACGGAGCGGTGGCGGCATGGCTGGTGTCGGCGCTCTTCTTCGGAGTGCTGCATCTGCAGCCGGTGTTGGTGGTCAACGCGTTCGTGATCGGGCTGATCCTGGGCTACGTCTACATGGTGACCGACTCGCTGTGGGCCACGATGATCCTGCATGCGCTCAACAATGCGGTGGCCTATCTGCTGCTGTTGACCGGCCACGGCGATGAGATGCTCTCCGAGCTGGTGGACGGCACGGTTTACTGGGTCGTCTATGGAACGGCTGCGGTCGTCACGGTGCTGTCGGCCTGGATGTCGGCCCGCACGCTGCGCCGGATGAAAGAAGCGCGGAAAAAAGAGGAAGCCGCGTAATAAAGCGCCCGGAACTACGTTAGTTTCGGGTAAAAACCCTATCTTTGTACGATGGAAATGAAACGGACGATAATAATAAGAAAAGTGGCGATCGCGGCAGTCGTTGCGCTGACGGGGTGTCAGGAGCTGCCGAGTTACCTTTCGAACGACGCCGTGCTGGCGCGCGCCGGCGGCAAGGAGTTGCACCAGCGCGACGTGCAGTCGGTGGTGCCCAAGAAGATGTCGGGCGCCGACAGCATGGCGTTCCTCGACATGTATGTGGAGCGCTGGGTGCGCAAGCAGCTGAAGCTGCAGGAGGCGGGGGTGTTGTTCTCTTCGTCGGAGGCCGACATCGACCGCATGGTCGAGGAGTATCGCCAGGCCCTGTTGATCCGCAAGCTGGAGCAGCACTATGTGAACAAGGGGGTGGACACGACGATCACCGAGGAGGCGATCGCGGCGTATTACAAGACCCACAAGAACGATTTCCGGCTCGACCGCCCGATGGTCAAGGGGCGTATCGTGCGTTTTCCCGAGGAGTATCGGCAGGCGCGCCGCCTCAAGGAGGCGATGGCCTCGAAGTCGGTGGCCGATCAGCACGATTTCCGCGACATGTGCGTGAAGAACAACTTCACGGTGACCGATTTCCGGGAGCGGTGGACGGATTTCACGGAGTTCCTGGATTACCTGCCGACCCTGCAGTCGCAGAGCTATAATTCGGTGCTGGCGTCGACCGCCGTGCAGGAGATGCGCGACATCCGCTCGCACTACTTCTTCCAGATCGACGCCGTGCGGCGCGAGGGCGACGCGGCTCCGATCGAGCGCCTGCGCACGACGATCCGCCGCATCCTGCTCAACCAGCGTCAGAGCGAGGCGATCCGTCGCCACGAGGAGGAACTCTACCGCGAGGCCATCGAGAGCGGCGAGGCGAAGATATTCAAGAACCATTCGACGGAGAAAGCCGAAGATTAAAAGTCATATCGCATGTTCAGGAAAAGTGTGCTCTTCGCGGCGTGCGCGCTGCTGTGCATGGGCGTCGCAGCCCAGAAGAGGCAGGTGATGCTCGACAAAGTGGTCGCCGTGGTGGGCGGGTCGTCGATCCTCTATTCGGAGGTGGACGAATATGCCCGGATGCTCGTGCAGCAGCGCCGTCAGGAGGGCTACACCTCCGACCGCGATCCGCAGAACGAGGCGCTGGAGGCCCTGATGACGCAGAAGTTGCTCTACAACCAGGCGCAGATCGACTCGGTGAAGGTCAACGACGGGGCCATTCTCTCGGCCGTGGAGGAGCAGTTGCAGAGCCTCATCGCCCGGGAAGGATCGTTGGCGCAGCTCGAAGCCAAGCAGCACATGCCCGTGTTCAGCATCCGCGAGATGATGCGCCAGCGCTACGAGGAGCAGGAGTATGCCAACGAGATGCAGCGCACGGTGACGGGCAAGGTGACGATCGTGCCGGGCGAGGTGGAGCGGTTCTACAAGTCGCTTTCGCGCGACAGTCTGCCCACCGTGGCCGAGCAATACGTATATGCGCAGATCACCAAGTTCCCCAAGTCGATGACCGAGGCCAAGCAGCGCACGCGCGAACGGCTGCTGGACATGCGCGAACGCGCCATAACGGGCAACGCCAAGTTCGAGAACTTGGCCCGCATGTATTCGCAAGACCCCGGGACGATGATGCGCGGCGGCGAGATGCAGCCCTCGCGGCTGGTGGAACTCGATCCGTCGTTCGGCGCGGCGCTCGAAAAGCTGCGGCCCGGGCAGATCTCGGAGGTGGTGGAGTCGCAGTTCGGGTTTCACATCATCCAGCTCATCGACAAGCAGGGCGAGTACTACCACTTCCGCCACATCCTCCTGCGTCCGATCTACACGGTCGAGGAGCAGACCGCATCGCTCACGACGCTGGACAGCTTGGCGAAGCTCATCCGCAGCGACTCGATCACTTTCGAGCGGGCGGCGCTGCTCCACTCCGACGACAAGGGATCGAAGATGAACGGCGGCGTGGTGTCGAACAGCGACATCATGAGTTATTACAACGCCACGAACCCCAAGCTGACGGTGACCAAATTTCTGCGCGAGGATTTCGGCCGCTTCAAGAGTCTCGACGACTACAACGCCCTGATGAAGCTCAAGCCGGGGCAGATGTCCGAAGCCTTCCTGACCGAAGACATGCTGGGCAACCAGATGGCCAAGGTGGTGAAACTCATAGAGATCATCCCCACGCACAAGGCCTCGCTCGAAGAGGACTACCTCCGCCTGGAGGAGATGGCGCTCGAAGCCAAGCAAGAGCGGGTGTTCCGCGAATGGCTCACGAAGAAGATCGACGCCATGTATGTGTATATCGATCCCGAGTTCCGCGACGGCGAATTCGAAAACGACCATTGGGTGAAGTAGCGTCGTGCGGCGGACTCTTACCATAGCGGCGTGTCTGGCGGCCTGCGGGGCGATGTTCGCCAACGGCGGGGTACATGATGTCCTGGCAGAGCGCGGGCTGCGGGAGGCGCGCGAAGATGCGGCTTTCGCATCGGGAATATCCGGGAGGACGGGAACTTCTACGGCTTCTGGTGGCGATACGAAGATCATAGACCTGAAGTCCGATCTTTCGGGGCCGGTGGCGCCGGGCGATTCGGTGATCTTCCTGGTGGGCAACTTCGCCGCGCAGCACAACGGGGCGGTCATCACGTGCGACAGCGCCGTGCGCTACTCGGACAAGCGGATCGAATTCTTCGGCAACGTCCTCATCAACAAGAACACCACCTACATCTACGGCGATCGCGCCGACTACAACGGCGAGATCAACCAGGCGCGGGTCTATTCGGACATCGTGAAGGTCGTCGACGGCGAGGCCACGCTCTACACCTACCGGTTTCTGTTCGACACCAAGGAGAACATCGGTCAGTTCGGCGACGGCGGCGTGCTGACCAACCGCGACAACGTGCTCGAATCGGTGCGCGGCTACTACTATGCCGACACCAAGGAGTTGGTGGCGGTCGAACGGGTCGAAATGCGCAGCGACGAATACGAACTCAAGGGCGACTCGGTGGTCTACAACATGGCCACGGACAACGCCTACTTCTTCGACCGCACCAACATCTGGAGCCACGACGGCGACTATCTCTATGCCGACCGGGGCGAATACCGCAAGGCGGACACGCTCTATGTGGTGACGCGCAACGGCTATGTGCTGACCCGCGAGCAGGAGATGTGGAGCGACAGCATCGATTTCTACCGGGCCGAGAACCATGCGATCCTGCGCCACGACATTCAGATCGACGATGCGCCGCACCAGGTGCTGGCGTTCGCCGACTATGGCGAATATTGGCAGGAACCCGGCGATGCGTTTCTCACGCGCAACCCCTCGCTGGTGAGCTACGACCTCTCGCAGGGCGACTCGCTCTTCATGCGGGCCGACTCGATGTTCCTCTATACGATCCGGTGGGTGGATGAAAAAAAGACGGCTGCGAAAGACGCAGGCACTTCCGGAAACGGGGCGGCTCCGGCATCGTCCGGCGGCGGGGATGCGGCGGATGAGGCTCCGGCTGACGATTCGGCAGGAAACGGGCGTTCGGATGCTGCCGGGCACGAAAACGATGGAATGGATGTCTCCGATTCATCGGGCACCGGTTTCGGGGTCGACTCGTTGAGCGTCGGTTCCGTGGCCGACTCGCTGGGGCATGGCGGCGCGGTCGATTCGTTGGCGACGGCCGATACGGTGCGTCTGTCGGCAGCCGAGCGCAAGACGCTGCAAAAAGAGGAGGCCCGTCGGGCGAAAGAGACCCGGAAAAAAGAGGCTGCGGCGGCTAAAAAAGAGTTGCTGGCCGAGATCGCGGCCCGGCGTCGGGCCAAGGCCACGGCCCAGTTGCTGGCGCAGAAAGAGCGCGAGGAGGCGCGGCTGACCGCCCGCCGCCTCAAGGCCGAATCGAAGCTGCGCGCCCGTCAGGCCCGCGCCGCCCGCAAGGGGAAGCCCCTGCCGGCGGATTCGACGGCGCTGCGGACGCTCGACGACCGGCTGGCGCACAATGCCGACGAGCGGGATTCGCTGCTGCGGCTGCTCGACAAGCAGTGGGTCGCCGACAGCGTGGCGGTGAGCGAAACGATGGACAGTGTGGAGTTGCGGCCCGTGCACGACAGCATCTACCGCCTGATGAAGGGCTACCGCAACGTGCGCATCTACCGCTCCGACTTCCAGAGCGTCTGCGACTCGATCACGGCATCGAGCGCCGATTCGACGATCCACCTCCATATCGATCCGGTGCTGTGGAACCGGAGCAACCAGATCACCTCGGAGGTGATGGACATCTACACGCGCGGCGGCCAGATCGAGCGGGCCGAGTTCGTGGGCAGCCCGATGATGGTGAGCCGGCTCGACACGATCCACTACGACCAGATCGCCGGCAAGGAGATGACGGCCTATTTCCGCGACAACGAAATCTGGCTCGACAACGTGAACGGCAACGCGCAGACCCTCTACTACAACCAGGACGGCGAACCGCCCCAGGTGACGGGGCTTTTCTTCGTGGAGAGCGGCGGCATCAACTTCTATGTCGACGAGCAGGAGGTGGTGCGCATGTCGTGGTACAACGAACCCCGCTACTCGATCTATCCGATGGACAAGATACCGCCCGAACGGGAACTCTATCTGAAAGGGTTCAAGTGGGAGGGCGCCCGGCGCCCCTCGCAGCGCGACGTCTTCGACCGCCGCATCCGTCCCTCCGAACGGGAGGCGCGTTCGGCACTGCCGCATCCGACTTTCCCGCTGCGCCGCAGCCTCGACGAGCGCCGCAAGATGCTGGTCGAACAGCAGCGCTGGGCCGATCGGATCGATCTGGTCGATCCCGCCACGGTCGAGTGGATGCGCGAACTGGGCTTCGAAGTGGGGCAGCCCCGCGAGAGCGGCCCGCAATTCTGAAAACGAAGTCGGACTTCCGTCCGAGGCGGCGGAATGCGGTATATCGCCTTTCGACAGGATAACGATTCTTCGGTCGGCGCGGCGCGGAAATTGCGGAGCGCTGCGGTATGCGGCATCATCTGAAAAAATGGACCGATGCGCTGCTCGACCGGCTGGGCGTCGAATCGACGGCGCACGAGGGCTGGGACTTGTGGGTGGCGTTCGGGCTGGTCGTGGCGGCGACGACGCTGGTCGACCTGCTGCTCACGTGGGGCGTCGTGCCGCTCGTGCGCAAGGTGGTGGAGCGCACACGCGTGAAGTGGGACGACACGCTGTTCAGCACCCGCGTGCTGAAGTGCGGGTGCCATGTGGTGAGCGCCGTGCTGCTGGCCGCGGTGCTGCCGGTGGTGTTCGAGGAGAAATCGGAAGCGCAGCTGCTGGCGATGCGTCTGATGCGGGTGTATGTCATCGTGTCGGTGTTCCGGCTGGTCAGTGCCCTGCTCTATGCGTCGTTCGGCATCGTGGCGGCGCGTCCGAGCTGGCAGAACAAACCCATCAAGGGGCTGCGGCAGACGGCGCAGGGCATCGCGCTGTTGATCTGCACGATTCTGGCGGTCTCGATCCTCATGGACAAGTCGCCGACGCTGCTTCTGACGAGCCTGGGCGCCTCGGCGGCGATTCTGATGTTGATTTTCCGCGATAGCATTCTGGGTTTCGTGTCGGGCATCCAGCTCTCGGCCAACGACATGCTCAAGGTGGGCGACTGGATCTCGGTGCCCAAGTTCGGGGCCGACGGCGCCGTGGAGGAGGTGTCGCTCACCACGGTCAAAATCCGCAACTGGGACAACACGATCGTCACGCTGCCGCCCTATCAGCTGGTGAGCGATTCGTTCGTCAACTGGCACGCCATGCAGCTCTCGGGCGGGCGGCGCATCATGCTGTCGCTGCTGGTCGACCTGACGAGCATCCGTTTCTGCACGCCCGAGATGCTCGACCGCTTCCGCAAAATCCGCCTGCTCGCCGACTGGCTGCCCCGGGCCGAGCAAGAGGCGGCCGAGTTCGATGCGTCGTTGGGGATCGGGGCCGACGAACCGCCGATCAACGGCAGCCGGCTGAACAATCTGGCGGTGTTCCGGGCCTACATGATGAACTATTTAGAGCAGCGGACATCGGCCCGCAAGGACATGAAGCTCGCCGTGCGCATGTTGGCTCCCACCGACACGGGGGTGCCGATCGAACTCTATTTCTATACGCCCTCGATCTATTTCGTCGACTATGTGCAGGTGGAACTGGCCGTGTTCGAACACATGCTGTGCGTGCTGCCCGAATTCGGCCTGCGGGCCTACCAGGCACCTTCGGGCGAAGACATAAAAACATGGATGCGAACGATGCAAATGGCCCGGACTGCACGAAATGCACCGGCGGCGCAGACGACACAGACGACGCAAGTTGTGGCGGAAGCGAGTAAATAGGTGTTACAGCGTCAGCATCAGGACGACCTGAATGACGATCACGCGCAGGAACATGCAGATCGGATAGACCGTGGCGTAGGAGACCGAGGGGTTGTCGCCCTCGATGGTCTCGTTGGCGTAGCCCAAAGCCATGGGGTTGGCCATGCTGCCGCAGAGGAGTCCGGCCGTCGATCCGAAGTCGAGGTGCAGCAGCCGCAGGGCGAAGAACGCCACCGCGACGACCGGCACGAATGTCAGCAGGAATCCCGTCCCCAACCAAAGCGCACCCTCGGGCCGCATGACCGTCTCGAAGAAATGTGCGCCGGCGTCCAATCCCAGACAAGCGAGGTACATCGACAGCCCCAGGGCGCGCAGCATGAGGTTGGCGCTCTGGGTGGTGTAGGTGACCATGTGGAGCCGCGGCCCGAACGTGCCGATGAGGATGCCCACGATGATCGGGCCGCCGGCCAGACCCAGTTTGACGGGCGCCGAGATGCCGGGGAGCGCAATGGGCACGCTGCCGAGCGCCAGACCGAGGATCAGCCCGATGAAGACGGCGGCCAGGTTGGGTTCATCGAGGTGCTTCACGGCGTTGCCCACGCGTTTTTCGACGCTGCGGATCGCTTCGGCCTCGCCGACCACCGTGAGGCGGTCGCCCAACTGCAGCCGCAGGTCGGGCGTGGCGAGCAGCTGCACGCCCGAGCGATCGACACGGCTGATGTTGATACCATAGGTGTTGCGCAGGCGCAGCGACGAGAGTTTCTTGCCGTTCAGCTCGGGTCGGGTGACCAGAATGCGCTGCGAGATGAGCTGGCTGTCGACGGCGTTCCAGTCGATGTTCTTGCGGTTCCAGTCCTTGTGCTCCTGTTCGCCGAAAAGCAGGCGCAGGGCGTCGGCTTCCTCGGGGGTGGTGATGACCAGCACGACGTCGTGCGGCTCGAAAGTCTTGTCCGAAGTGGGGATCGAAACCCGTCCCTCGCGCCAGAGGCGCGAGACGACGAAGTGGCGCTGGCTCTCGGCGGCTACGTCCTGCAGACTCTTGCCGAAAAGGGCGGGATTGGTGAGCCGGTAGCTGGCGATGAAGACCTGGCGGCGGTGTTCGGCGTCGGGGCCGGTGAGGTCGGCGGGCCGCACGAAGCATTTGCGCACCGCGACGATGGCGAGGATGACCCCCACCACGCCCAGCGGATAGGTCAGGGCGCAGGCCAGCGCGGCGCCGCTGACGGGATAGCCGGCCTGCTGGAGCGTCTGTTGCGCGGCGCCGAGGGCCGGCGTGTTGGTGGTGGCGCCGCAGAGGATGCCCGACATGTCGGGCATGGGGATGTCGAGTGCATAGCTCAATCCTACGGCGGCGCCCGTGCCGAGCAGGATGACGGCGATCGACGGCACGAGCAGCCGCACGCCGTCGCTGCGCAGCGAGCTGAAGAAACCCGGCCCGACCTGCAGGCCCAGCGCATAGACGAAGAGCACTAATCCGAAGTTCTCGGCATAGGCCAGCAT
>CAMWJM010000041.1 GCA_947174575.1 uncultured Alistipes sp.
TTGCCCGGCTCGTATTCGGATTCCTCCAATTCGAGCCAGAGGGGCGAAATCTGCGACTGGGCATAGGGACCCTCCTCGTTGTAGAATTCGACGCTGGCATACGGCTCGCTGAACTCCAGCACAGCGGGTTGATAAGCGAACGGAGTTTTATAGGTGAGGTTGTAGGCGACGGGGGCGTTGCTCCAGGCGTCTTCGTACGGCCAGTTGCCGGCGGGAATCTTCGAGAACGAGAAGTATTCGTCGCTGCCCTCGAAAGTCTCGACCTTGATGTATTCGGCGGCGGCGCTGTTCTGCGTGATGGTGCTGACGACGAAGTCGGCATAGGCGTCGGCGACTTTCGAGCCGTCGATCAGCGAGGCGGCGGCGAAGCCCTCGGGTACCTTGGTGCGGGGAATGGCTACGACGTAGGCCTTGCGGGCGTTGCCGGTGTTGGCGGCGCAGAGGATGCGGAGGTTGTGCGACCAGAAACCGGCGCTCTTGGCGGCCTCGCTCCACTCGATCGTGTTGTCGAAGCGGATCCACGAAGCGTCGTCGCCCACGCTCAAGGAGCCGTCGGCGTTCTCGACCAGGAGGACGATTCGGCTGCCGTAGGCGGCCTCGATATTCTTGGTGGTGCCCAGTTCGGGGGTGCTGTAGTTGCCCTGCGAAGCGATGTAGTAGGCGCCGGCGGCGTTGAACTGCTCCTCGGAAGCGAACGAAGTGAAGATGCGGTCGCCGCAACCGGGCATGTCGACGGTGACGGTAGCCACTTCGACGGGGTGCTCGGTGTCGGAAGCGTCGATGAAGACGAGCGACTCGGAGATGTTCTCCCAAGGATATTTCTCGGCATCGGTGAGCAGGAACAGATCGGTCTTGCCGGCCGAACCGGTGGTGGCGTTGGGGATCATCCATTCGGGGTAGTGGCCGATGCTCCAGTCGAAGTTGCTCTCGATGCGGATGCGCTGCATGTAGTTGCACTCGGTGCGCTTGGTGAGCATGGCGAATGACTCGGCGGACGCGGTCTCATAGGTATAGGCGCCGGTCTCCTCGTCCTGCAGGAAGAGGTTGCCCGATTCGTCGGGATCGGGAGACAGCACGGCGGTGTAGACCGAAAGGGCGCGTTCGAGGCTGGCGATGGTGAGCTTGGCGATGACGCGGGTCTGACCGGCCATGGTCAGCGAAACCGGGCAAACGCGATCCTCGTCGAAATCGGTCAACTCGGAGCAGACCACGACGATGGTGGCTTTGCCCGCGGTGCCGTGGAGCGAGTAGACGGTGTGGCCGTCGTCGTCGAACCAAAAGTAGGCGGCTACCTCGTCGGGGATCGTGGCCTCCCAATCCATGTTCGGGGCGATGTCGAACGAATATCGAGCGCCGGGGGCGATGGTCGTTTCGAACGGCTCGGGGAATGCGGGCGTCCCTGCGGGATCGGTGTCCGTATCGGAGCACGAAGCGAAGGCGAGGCCGAAACCTGCCAGCAGCAACGCAGCCCGGAGGAAGAAGTTGTTTTTCATGATTTTTGGCTTTTCGTTTAACACTATAATTGAAGAGAACGTTACTTGTTTGAGCTATGCCGAGGCGGGAAAATGTAGTCGAGCGTTTTCTATTTACATGCCGTTGTTGCTTTGGAGGTATTCGGCCTCTTCGTCGCTCACCCATTCGAGGATGTTGTAGAAGTTGCCTACCGTGCCGACCGGGATGCCCAGGTCTTCGACATAGACTCGAATCCACAACGAGACATAGCGGTTGCAGGCGTTGAAATAGGAGAGGTAGATCGGACTATGGGTGACCAGAATCCTGTCGTCGCCGTTGATCTGGCCGAAGACCGACTGCTCGTCGCTGAGCACCTGGTCGGGAGCCATGGAAACCAGGGGCGCCGCAGGGTCGGAGGGGGCGAACTCCAGCTCGACGTCGTAGCCGGTGAAGAGCCAGTCGTGGAGGATGACGGTATGCTCCTTGCCGGGGTGCGGCTCGGTGCGGATGAGGCGCTGGATGCTCTGGTTCTCGACACCGGGGTAGGCGTTGAGGAACGTGGAGGTGACGATGCACCAGCCCGAGAAGTCGGCCATGGAGAAGGGGCAGCTTTTGACCATGCCGACCTGCGTGGTGTCGCCGTAGAGATCCCAGATCAGCTGCTCGGGCATGACCAGACGCAGGGTGAAGCGGAGCGTGTCGCCGCTGTCGAGCTGGTCGTAGTCGGCATGCACGCGCACCTCGGTGGTGAGCTTGCCGGCGGGGATGGTGACCGTGTTGGAGAGCAGCCGATAGTGCAGGCGCTCGATGGCGGTGCTGTTGCGGTCGAGGATTTCGACGCCGAAGTTGCGGTCGTAGTCGCAAGCCTTGGTCGTGGCGATCGGCACGGCGAAGTATTCCTGACCCTGGGGGATCATGTTGACCGACACGGAGTCGGCGAACATGACGTATTCGGCGGCGGAATAGGTGGTGTGCTGCGTATCGCAGCCGGTGGCCGAGAGGAGCAGCAGACCTGCAAAAAAACGAATTTTTATGGCGTGTTTCATGGGTTTATCCGTCTGAAAGGTTGATGCTATTTGTTGCTTTCGTTGGGCTGGATCTCCGAGCCGGGGGCTTCGATCTCGTGCTGGGGGATCGGCCAGACGAAGAGCGGATCGCCGGGGGCGATCTTCAGCGAACTGCCCTCGGCCTGGGCGTAGCTCTGGGGCGTACGCTCGAAGCCCATGCCCCAACGCTTGAGGTCGTGCAGGCGGAAGCCCTCCATGTACAGCTCGCGCATGCGCTCGTCGGCGATCTGCTGCTGCCAGTTGTCCTGCGTGAGACCGATGGCGCCGCCCGACTGGAAGCGCGACTGCCGCAAGGCGGTGAGGTCTTTGGCGGCGGCGGCGAAGTCGGGTGTGGCGGCCCGGCAGTAGGCCTCGGCGCGGATGAGGTATTGCTCGGCCAGACGCAGCGGCTTGGGCATGGAGATGTGGAACATGTTGCTCTGGATGAAGTTGCGGTTGCCGTAGTACTTGACCAGCACGGGCCAGTCCATGCCGTTGCCGTAGCCGATGACGATGCCGTTGGACGAATCGGCGAAGTAGACGGCCTTGCGCAGGTCGTAGCTCTCGTAGGCGTCGAGCACCCATTGCGCGGGGACGTAGTCGGGGTAGAAATAGGTGTAGTCGCGCGTGAGGTTGAGGAACACCGTACCCAGAGCGCCGCCGTAGGAGGTGGTGGTGAAGCCGATGCGCCAGATGACCTCGGGGCCGGCGTCGTAGAACCACAGGTAGTCGAAGTAGGTGGTGCCGTCGGAGAGAGCCGTCGCGCGGGCCGAAGCCAGCGAGAAACTCCAGTCGTCGATGAGCTTCGAAGAGTAGTCGATGGCGGTCTGCCAGTCCTGCATGTAGAGGGCGACGCGGGCGTGGAGCGCCTGGGCGGCGGCCAGCGTGAAGAAGACGGCGTTGGCTTCGTTCTCGGAGGCGTCGTCGGGAAGCAGCTCCTCGGCCTTGGCCAAATCGTCGAGCACGAGCTTGTAGGAGTCGAACAGCGAAGCGCGCCGCACGGGTTCCGGCTCGAAATAATGGGTGCGCAGCCGCACGCCCAGCTCGTCGCGGGCCGTGGCGGGGTCGTAGGCCTTGCAGAAGCACTCGATGAGCTTGGAGTAGCAGAGCGCCCGGATGGCGTAGACCTCGCCGGTGTACTCGTCGAGGTCGGACAGGCGATCGTCGTCGTCGATGTTCTTCTTCACGTCGTCGATGCGGTCGAGGAAGAAGTTGCAGTCGCCGATGACCGAGTAGAGCGAACCGTAGACGCCCTCGACCTCGGAGGAGGTGGAGCGGACTTTCCACTGCCAGAAATCGCCGAAAGTGTTGCTGTTGCCCTCGGCGGCGTAGACCAGGTCGGTCTGGATGTCGGGCAGCAGGGTGAGGTAGCCGCTGAAGAGGTAGGCGCTCTTGAGCGAGGCGTAGATGCCGACCAGGTGCTGCTCGGCGTCGTTGAACGTCTGCATGGCCTCGTCCTCGGGGATGGCCTGCCGCGGGTATTTCTCCAGGCAGGAAACCGAACCGACGAGCACGGCGCCGGCGATCAGAACGGATGAAAGGCGCGGGAAAAGGCGCATGAATATGGATTTTTTCATGATGCTTCGGTTAGAAAGTTAGGTCGAGACCGAAAGTGAACTGGCGCGCGGTGGGGTACTGCGCGATGTAGATGTTGTAGGGACTTTCGGGATCGAGACCCGAGAAAGGCGTGACCGTGAAGAGGTTCTGGGCCTGGGCGTAGATGCGGATGCCGCTGAAGACCCGGGTTTTGCGCAGCAGCTCCTTGGGGAACGAGTAGCTGAGCATCAGGTTCTTGAGGCGCAGGAACGAAGCATCCTCCAAGAGGCGGCTGTCGAACTCGGTGAAGACGCCGTGGCGCGGGATGTCGGTGACATCGCCCGGCTGTTTCCAGCGGTCGAGCAGGCGCCTGGACTGGTTGTAGGAGGCGAAGCGGCCGTTGGACTCGTTGAAATAGCGGTCGTTGTTGATCATCCAGCGGTCGGCGACCCAGCTGAACTGCGCGGAGAGCGACAGGCCCTTCCATTCGAGCGAGGTGCCGAAGCCGCCCTCCCAGGGGGCGAACTGGCTCTTGCCGATCATGACCTTGTCCTCGTCGCGCAGCTCGGTGGTAAGTTCGCCGTCGCGGGTATACCACAGGGCGTCGCCGTTGACGGGATTGACGCCGGCGAAGCGGTTAATGTAGTACTCGCCCACGTCGTGTCCGACGACCAGTTTGCGGCTGGTGTTGGCCATTTCGTACTCGCGCACGCCGTTGTAGAGCGCGGTGATCTTGTTCTTGTTGTAGGAGACGGTGGCGTTGACCGTCCAGAGGAAATCCTTGGCGGTGATGAGCGTGCCCAGCAGGGTCAGCTCGACGCCGCGGTTGACCATGGTGCCCACGTTGTCCCAGCGGAAGCCGTAGCCGTTGTCGCTATAGGACTGCGGCACCTCCATGAGCATGTCGGCGGTCTTCTTGTTGTAGAACTCCAGGTCGACCTGCAGGCGGTTCCAGAAGCCGAAGTGCAGCCCGACGTTGGTCGTCCAGGGTTTCTCCCACCGCAGATGCTCGGAACCTTGCTGCGAGGGCGCGACGCCGGCGTTGCCGATGTAGTCGTAGCCGCCCGAAACGAGGGCCAGATGCTCGTAGTTGGGGATCGAGGAGTTGCCCGAAGTACCGGTCGAGAGGGAGACGCGAGCATCGGTGAGCCAGCGCGCAGCACGCTCCATGAAGCGCTCGTTGCGCAGGTTCCACATGAAGCCCGCCGACCAGAAGCGGCCCCAACGGTTGGCCTTGCCGAAGCGCGACGAAGCGTCGGTACGGGCGGCCAGCTCGACGAAGTAGCGGTTGGCGTAGCTGTACTCGGCGCGGCCGAAGAACGAGAGGTAGCCGTAGTCGTTGTCGCGGGTGTCGCTCCAGCGGGTGACGCGCGTGGCGTTGGAGATGTCGGTCAGCTTGTTGCTGCTCTGACCTCTGGCCGAGAGCGAGAAATCCTCGTAGTGGTAGTCGATGCCCTCGTGGCCGAGCAGGAAGTTGAACGTATGCTTGTCGTCGAGCGAGAAGGCGTAGTTGACGGTGTTGGTGACGGCGAGCTGCAACCCGTCGGTGGAGCTGCGGCTGGCCGCGCCGTCCTGGAGGTTGGGTGAATATTCGGGGTACGACACCGAGAAACTGGTGGTGTGCGAATAGTCGACGCTGAACTGCGACTTGAGGGTCAGGCCCTCGATGGGCATGGCCTCGGCGTAGATGGTGGAGAAGAGCTTGTATTTCTTATAGGTCAGGGGGTTGTTGGCCAGCCACTCCAGCGGGTTCTGACCGTCGCCCTTCCAGCTGCCGTCCTCGATGGAGGCCAGCGAACCGTCGGCGCGGAACGGGTTCCAGTAGGGCATCATGAACTGCGCAGCCGAGATCGGCGCGACGATCGAAGGCTGACCCTCGTCGGCCCGCTCGATCTCCTGGTAGTTCAGGGAGGTGTTGGTGCCGATCTTGAGCCACCGGGCGGCCCGCTGCTCGACGTTGGCGCGCAGCGAATAGCGCTTGAAGCCCGAACCGACGGCGGTGCCCTCCTGGTTGTAGTAGCCGCCCGAGAAGTAGTAGTTCGTCTTGTCGGTGGCGCCGGAGACGGACAGCTCGTAGTCCTGCAGCAGGGCCTTGTCGTTGAACACGGCGTCGAGCCAGTTGACGTCGGTGCGGCGCAGCAGGTCGTAGTTCTTGCCCGTGGTCATGCCGATCTCCTGCTCGTAGCGGATGCGCTCGTCGGTGTTCATGATATTCCAGTTGGCCTGGGATATTTGCGAGAAACCGACCTGCATGCGGTAGCTGATGACGGGCTTGTCGGCCCGGCGGCCCCGCTTGGTGGTGATGACGATCACGCCGTTGGCGGCGCGGGCGCCGTAGATGGAGGTCGACGATGCGTCTTTGAGCACCGAGAGCGACTCGATGTCGGCGGGGTTGACGGTGTTGAAGTCGGCGCTCGAAATGGCTACGCCGTCGAGGATGTAGAGCGGCTCGGTGCCGGAATTGATGGAGTTGGTGCCGCGGATCTTCATGACCGTGGACACGGACGGCTCGCCCGAGACGGCCATGACCGAAAGACCCGGCACCTGACCCTGCAAAGCCTGGTCGAAAGCGGCCGTGGGGGTGCTTTCGAGTTTCTCGGTCTTGATCGAGGAGACGGAACCGGCGACGGTGTTCTTCTTGCGGACGCCGTAGGCGATGACCACTACGTCGTCGAGTTTCTGGGAATCGCTTTCGAGAACGACGTCGTAGACGAGCTTCGCGGAGCCGGCCGGAACCGTGAACTCGACGCTCTTATAGCCTATGTATTGGAAGATCAGTCGGGTGCCGGCGGCCACGGTGATCGAATAGGTGCCGTCGGCGAGCGTACTCACGCCGAGGGTGGGGCCTGCGATCACGTTGACCCCGATCAAAGGCTGGTGGTCTTCAGCCGAGGTGACTAAGCCGCTGACTTGGATTCCCCCCCCCGTCTGTGCGTAGCCCGCTATAGGCCCGACGCAGCATAGAAGCGAGAAAATAACGAGTAGAAGTTTGGCTTTTTGCATTAGAAAAAGTATTTTATGGAGCAAAGGAACGAAATAAAAACGAGGTTTCAAAATAAAATCGTATATGTCGCCCCTTGTTCGAAGGGGCGTGCGGACGGGTGTCGGCTGCGGCACTCGTGCATGGAGAACGGATTTCGAAGGGCCGCAAGTATGTCGGGCGCGCCTTTGCGGGGCGGAACGATACCGCCGGATACGAAAACAGGGAGCTGCAAAGCTCCCTGTCGATGATCGGTGCTGCAAAAACTACTCCTTGTCGCGGTACATGTGCTCGACGTAAACGGCGTGCATCATCGCCTCGCGCTTCTGGATCGAAGGCTTGGTGAAGTACTGACGGCGGCGCAGCTCCTTGAGCACGCCCGTGCGCTCGTATTTGCGTTTGAACTTCTTCAGGGCGCGTTCGATGTTTTCGCCCTCTTTTACCGGCATGATAATCATAGCGATATACGTTTTAATTTTAAAAAAATCGAAAAAGTGGAGTCGACACCATGATTTTTCGGGGCGGGAACCTGAAGTTCCCCGGTCGAGCCGCAGCGTGTCGTGCTCTGCGGATCGCCCCCGGAAGCAGGGTTATGTCGTATGTCGGAACCGCTCGGGCAGCCGAAATCGAGATAGGGGATCAACCTCGCGGTCGTCTCCGAATCCAATATGCGGGCTTGTCCGAATTCCTCTGCGGTGCTCCAACCTCCTTTCAATTGTCTTGCCTTAAGCAATTTGCGAAGAACATCCCGATCGAAATAGGGATGGTTCCTCAATCGTTCCCGGGGCGCAAAGTTAATATGAATTTTTCGAATATTGCAACTATCGCAGCGAATTTGTTGCGATATTTCCTCGTAGCGGCTCTCCGCGATGCCCGGGATTTCAGCGAGTTGCTCCGCACGGACGAAGCCGCCCAACCGCCGACGGTAGGCGACGATGCGCCCTGCGGTGGCCGGGCCGATGCCGCGGAGGGCGAGCAGTGCGACCGAGTCGGCGCTGTTGATGTCGAGGGGCAGGGAGGGCGCGGAGCGTGCGGGTGCGGGAAAGAGGAGGTAGGGGGCGAGTATGTCGGCCAGGGAGTCGCCGACGACGTAGCTGCGGCGCACGTCGTCAAGATCGAGCAAAGGGTGGGAGTCGCGCCAGCGGATGAAGGTCTCGGCCTGGCGCGGCGACAGCACGCCCGTGGCGCAGAGGTAGCGGGCGCTCACTGTGTCGATGCGGAACGGCGAAAGAGGCTGCGGCGGTGCGGTGCGCTGCCGAGCCGATTGCCGGGCGGGAGTGAAAGCGAACTGCCGCCCGATGCGGATGAAAGGCCGGATGCGGCGGAACGCGGAGTCGGACACTCCGCGGCAAAGGGCCACGTCCTCGGGAATGCGGAATGTCTTGCCGGCGGCGCGGAAGTGCAGCAACGCCACGGCTTCGGACTTGGTGAGGCCCAGGCGCAGCAGCTCGTCGAAATCGGCGGTATTGGGATCGAACGGCACGGGAGCGGCGGGCGGCTCCTGCGGGGTTTCCATGACGGCTTCGATCCGCCGGGCGAGGTCGGGGTCGGCCTTGGAGCGGAGCAAGGCGAAGCCGCCGATCATCAGAAGCG
>CAMWJM010000042.1 GCA_947174575.1 uncultured Alistipes sp.
GTTATGCTCCAACACTTCGCGATTCAAGACGTCGGTAACGAAAAACACGGCGTCCCCGCCCTTGCTGCGGATCTCGGCGACGAGTTCCCCGCCCGCTTTTTCGTCGCGGTCGAGGACAACCACCTTGGCCCCCTGCTCGGCCAGGTAGCGGCAAATGCTGCGGCCCAGAATACCGGCGCCGCCCGTGACGACGACGACTTTGCCGGTAATGTCGAAAAGATTGTTCATAGGATAATCTGTTTTTGAAGTTCGTTTTTCACGACGGCCATCATGCCGTCGACCTGCCCCAGAGCGAGCATGCGCCCATGGAACGAATAACCGGCGTTGTAGCCCATCTTCTCGTCGCCGAGCATCGTGCGGCCATGGTCGACGCGCATCGGCAGCGACGGATTTTCGCGTTCGAAAATGCGGATGAGTTCGACCAGATCGGCACGACCTCCGAGGTGCGAAGCCTCGATGAAGTTGCCGTCGGGCAGAATCTCGCAGCTGCGCAGGTGCACGAAATGGGTGCGGGAGGCGAAACGCCGGGCCATCTTCACGACGTCGTTGTGCGCCCCGGCCGAAAGCGAACCGGCACAAAACGTGAGGCCGTTATGGGGATTGTCGACGGCTTCGAGGAACCAGGCGATGTCCTCCTCCGAGGTGACGATGCGCGGCAAGCCGAGCACCTGGAACGGCGGATCGTCGGGATGCACGCACATATCGACGCCGTACTGCTCGCAGGCGGGCATGACGGCCGCAAGGAAGTAACGCATGTTCTCGCGCAGCTGCTCGCGATCGATGCCCTCGTACTGTGCCAGCAGACGGCGGAAAATCGAGACGGGCGCCTTGTCGCCCTCGCGGATGTTGCCGTTGACGAAGCCCTGCGTCTTGACGATGATCGAATCGATCAACTCGTCTTTTTCTGCCTCGGTAATCGTACGGTCGAGCGCCTCGACTTTGGCCAGCACCTCGGGCGAATAGTCGGCTTCGGCGCCTTCGCGGGCCAGAATCTTGAGGTCGAAATAGGCGAAGCGTACCCGGTCGAAATAGAGCGACGAGGAGCCGTCGGCCCACGGATGACGAAGGTCGGTGCGGATCCAGTCGATGACGGGCATGAAGTTGTAGCAGACCGTCCGGATGCCGCACTTGCCCAGGTTGGCGAGGCTGACCTTATACTTCTCGATCAGCTCATCGCGCTCGGGGCCGGCATATTTGATCGCTTCGCACACGGGCAGCGACTCGACCACCGACCACCGCAGGCCGTAGCTCTCGATATACGATTTGAGGTCGAGGATCGCCTCCTCGGTCCATATTTCGCCGTTGGGCACGTCGTGCAGCGCCGTGACGATGCCCTCGACGCCGATCTGCCGCAGCATGTCGAGCGTGATCTTATCCTTGCGCCCGAACCATCTCCAAGTTTTTTCCATACTATGCTGTCGTTATTTGAGTTCGAATACCACTTTGCCCCGGATGTCGGCCGCCGAAGAGGCCACCCAGGCCTCGAAACGTCCCGGTTCGGCGACCCACGCGTGGCGGGCATCGTCGAAGAAGCAGAGGGCGTCGCGATCGATGTCGAAGACGACCTCCTGCGTTTCGCCCGGCGCCAGCGTCACCTTGCGGAATCCTTTCAACTCCTTGACCGGCCGCGGCAGCGACGACTCGACATCGCGGATATAGAGCTGCACGACCTCGGCACCCTCGCGCGCGCCGGTGTTGGTAACGGGGACGACGATGCGGAGCGTCTCGTCGGCCGTCATCGTCTTCCGATCGGCCGCGGGCTTGCCGTAGCGGAACGTCGTATAGCTCAACCCATGCCCGAACGGAAACAGCGGCGTCAGCCGGTTCTTGTCGGCATAGCGATAGCCCACGAAGAGTCCTTCGTCATAGCGCTGGTCGGTGATGCCGCTGCCGTCGTTGCGGGCGACGCCGGGATACTGGCCCTCGCGGTGCGCGCCGACATCCTCCAACCGGGCGGGGAAGGTGAAAGGCAGCTTGCCGGAGGGGTTGACCTCGCCGAAGAGCACCGAGGCCAGAATGTTGCCGGTCTCCGAACCGAGATACCACCCCTGCACGACGGCCGGCACCCGGGCGATCCACGGCATGGCGACGGCGTTGCCCGAAATGTTGACGACGACCAGATTCCTGTTGACCCGAGCCAGCGCCCCGATGACTTCGTCCTGCCCATAGGGCAGTTCCAGACCGGCCCGGTCGCTGTCTTCGCAGTCCTGACGGGCGCTCTTGTTGAGACCGCCGACGAAGATCACGTAGTCGGCATCGCGGGCCGCATCGACGGCCTCGGCGATCAGCTCTTCGGGCGTACGGGCATCGTCGAGCTGCTGGCCCGTGCGGACACCGTTGTATTCGCCGCTGGCATCGCCCACATAACCGCGGGCGTAGACCACCTCCGCGCGATCGCCGACATAGCGGCGGATGCCGTCGAGCGGCGAGAGTTCGTAGCGCGCCTTGAGCGACGAGGAACCGCCGCCCACGGTCATCATCTTGACCGCATTTTCGCCCACGACGACGATCTTGCGCACCCGCTGCAAGTCGACGGGCAACGTCGCGCGTTCGTTCTTGAGCAGCACGACGCCCTCCCCGCCGATACGGCGGGCAGCCTCGGCATGCTCCTCGGAGCAGAGCGAACCGTAGGGGCGCGCCGGATTCAGCACCGTGCGGCAAGCCAGGCGCAGGATGCGGCGCACCTTGTCGTCCAACTCCTCGGTGCCGACCTCGCCCCGCTCGATCATCCGAAGATAGGGCGCGGCCAGATAATAATTGTCGTAAGCGTTGCTCGTGCCTTGCGAGAGACCGTTGGTCCAGGTGCCGAACTCCATGTCGAGTCCGTTGCGGACGGCCTCCGCCGTGTCGTGCGTGCCGCCCCAGTCGGAGACGACCACGCCGTCGAAGCCCCACTCCCCTTTCAGAATATCGTTCAGCAGGTAGCGGTTGTGGCAGGCGTGCTGGTTCTTATAGAGATTGTAGGAACCCATGATGGCCCAGGCACCGCCCTGCTCGACGGCCGCCTTGAAGGCCGGCAGGTAGATTTCATAGAGGGTACGGTCGTCGACGATGACGTTGGTCGTGTTGCGGTTGACCTCCTGATTGTTGAGCGCGAAATGCTTGACGCAGGCGGCCACGCCGTTCTGCTGCACGCCCTGCACATAGGGTACGACCATGCGGGCGGCCAGATAGGGATCTTCGCCCATGTACTCGAAGTTGCGGCCGTTGAGGGGCGTGCGGTAGATGTTGACGCCGGGACCCAGCAACATGTCTTTCTTGCGATAGCGAGCCTCCTCGCCGATCGAACGGCCGTAGAGCGCCGCCATGTCGGGATTCCACGTAGCGGCCAGGCAGGTCAGCGCCGGGAAGGCCGTGCACGAATCGTTGCTCCAGCCGGCTTGGTTCCACTCGTCCCACAGCACTTCGGGACGGATGCCGTGGGGGCCGTCGGTCGTCCAGATTTCGGGAATACCCAGCCGGGGCACGCCCGGCGAACTGAACTTGGACTGGGCGTGGAGCATGGCGATCTTCTCGCGCAGGGTCATGCGCGAAAGAGCCGCTTCGACCCGCTCCTCCACGGAGCGGGATGCGTCGTGATAAACAGGCAGTTGCTGCGCCCGCGTCGAGACGACGACGCAAAGCAGGGCGCACAAGATGGAAAGAGACTTTTTCATATAGCGATCTGTTTTATTCGATTTCCAATCCCAGCGAACGGATGTACCCCTTTCGCGGAGTGCAGTTTTCGAACTTGCAGCTCTCGACAAAGGCGGTCAGGGCTTCGCGGGCTTTCTGCTGGTCGGGACGGGCCGCGCGAATTTCGGCATAGCTGCCGCGGGGCGCCTCGGCGAAAGCGACCACCGCATCCCAACCCTCGGGCGCGGAGAAGCCGACGAACGACGAAGCGCCCAGTTTCTTGTAGGGCCAGAACGTGTAGCCGATGTTGTTCTCCACCAACGTGCGGCAGAATGCAGCCTGCCACTCGTCGGTGTTGTGGCCGATTTCGCCCATATACATGGGCAGCCCCGTGCGGTCGCGGAAAGCGATGATCGAGGCGATGGCTTCGGGCGTAGGCGCGCCGCCGTAGCGGTGGCAGGTGTAGAAGATCTTGTCGTCGAACGTCCAATCGGCGAAAGGCTCGAAATTGCCGTTCCACTGGGCGCCGCCGAGCAGCACCAGGTGGTTGGGGTCGACCTCGCGAATGGCGGCCACGGCCTCCTTATAGAGCGGTTCGAGCGCAGCGTTGAGCCGGGCCATGTTCTCGAAATAGGGCGCGATGGGTTCGTTCATGAGTTCGTAGCCCAGGATCACGGGTTCGTCGCGATAATAGGCTGCGATTTTGCGCCAGATGTCGCAGAAGAGCCGACGGCTCGGCCCGCTCTCGAAAACCCAGGGGTAGCCGTAGCTGTCGTCGATATTGTCGCCCGTCTGACCGCCCGGCACGTCGTGCATGTCGAGAATCAGATACAACCCGCAGTCGCGGCACCACCGCACCGCGCTGTCGATGCGGGCGAAACCGTCCTGCGCGGAGGTCAGGCCCATGTAGTCCTCGTCGGTGAAGAGTTTGTAGTGGAACGGCAGGCGGACGGTGTTGGCGCCCGTCGAAGCGATGAACTCGATGTCGGCGCGGGTGATGTAGTTATCCTTGAACTGCTGCCAGAAAGCATCGGCGAAGTCGGGGCCAGCTATCTGACGGAACATTTCGTCGATATGGCGGGCCGAGTTGGTGCGTCCGAAGCCGAACATGTAGCCCTCGGGATTGAGCCAGTTGCCGAGGTTGGTGCCTCGGATGAATAGTTTCCGGCCGTCGGGGCGAATCAGGTCGCAGCCTTCGATGCGCACGAAATCTTCGGGTGCGGCGTGCCTGCCGCAAGTGCAGGAGCCGGCCGAAGCGGCGAGCAGCACGACAAAAAGGATTCTTTTCATAAGTATGGTTTTTCAGGTTCTTGCAAATGGATGAATGCGGGCGCTACCGATTCCCGGTCGCAGCGGGCACAGACGACATGCGACCCGGCGCTCCTGCTTACGCGGATAGCGGCGCGGCCGTCAGCGGCCTGGATATAGGCCGATCCGCGGGCCGTACCCCGATTGCGGAGCAGCGCGGTCGGATCGGTGGAGGTGAAGCGGATGAAATCGGCCGCATCCAAGCAGCGGCGGCCGTCGGCATCGAGCAGCTCGGCCTCCACAAGCAGCGTGTCGTCCGCATCGCTCCGCACGGACAGCCGCAGCTGCGCCGGAGCGCCCCACCCGGCAGCGACATACTCCTGCACGGTCGAATCGCGCAATTCGCAGCCTTTTCCGCGGGCGACGGCCTCGATGCGGTTAGGCCCCTCCTGCAAAACGACGTTCCAGTGGAACCCCGCAGCCGGGAAATCCTGCGGATCGCGCTTCCGCCGGCCGCAGGAGCGTCCGTCGACGAAGAGTTCGACTTCCGGGCAGTTGGAGTAGACCAATATCTCTTTCGCCTCGCCGGGCTGCCCCCAACGAACGGGCTGGTCGCAAATATGCACCATCGGCTCGCGGCTCCAATAGGACTGGAAGACGTAGTAGCTCTCCTTGGGAGTGCCATCGCGCTGGACGACGCCCTTTTGGTTGACATAGGGAATCGGATTGCGCGGCCGCAGCGGAGTCGAAAAATCCTTGAACGTCCAGAAGAGCGACCCGGTCAAATCGGGCATCGTCTCCTGCTCCTTGAGGTGCCAGTCGAAGAGGCGCACGATGTAGCTTTCGCTCCAGTCGCCCGTGCGGTCGGCGGCGGCGATGTCGTCGAACGGCCCTTCGGAGTGGCGCCCGGCATGGCTGTCGCCGCCCCACTCGGCGTGGAGGAAACGGGGCACGGAGCGCATGGCCTCCTCCGTCATGGCGCGATAGTCGCGGAAACGGCGGCTGTACCACCCGGCCCAGATGCTGGGCGAATAGACGTCGACGAGATCCTTGCAGAAATCGCAGCGACGGATGCAGGTCGCACGCGAGGGGTCGAGCCGGTGGGCCAGGTCGTCGAGTTCGGACATGAAAGCACGGATCGCCTCCTTGTCGAAATCGGGGAAATCGCCGGGCCAGTCGTTCTCGTTGCCCAAGCCCCACAGAATGACAGCGGGATGGTTGCGGTGCTGTTCGATCATGTGCACGAGCATTCGCCGCGCCTGCTCCCGATAGCCGTCGCCGCCCAAACCGCCGCGGCACCACGGAATCTCCTCCCAGACCAGCAGGCCAAGTTCGTCGCAGAGGTCGAGCACGAGTTCCGATTGCTGGTAGTGGCCCAAGCGGATGAAATTGGCGCCCATAGCCTTGATCTGCGCCATTTCGCGGCGGATCATCTCCTCGGTCATGGCGGCGCCGACCCCGGCATGGTCTTCATGGCGGTGCGTGCCCCGCAGCAGAAGCCGCTCGCCGTTGAGGTAGAAAGGCCCATGCTCCTCGAAGCGGAAACAGCGGAAGCCGAAGCGCTCGCTCGTGCGCAGCGTATCGCCGCCGCAGACGAGTTCCAGCGAACAAGTGTAGAGCTGCGGCGCATCGGGACTCCACAGCACCGGACGTTTCAACGCCAAATCGCATTCGACGGCCTCCTGCACCGGCCCCTCGGCCCGGCAAACCACCCGCCCGTCGGGTGCCGCGACACGCAGCAAAAAGCGTGCTTCTCCGGCACCTCCGTCGACCGCAGCCCGAACGGAGAGGCGGCCGGTTTTGCCGCGTTCGTCGACCGCGGCGTCGATGCGCACCTGCCCGAAGCGACATGCGGGCGTATAGACGAGATCGACCGAACGGTACAATCCGCCGTAGAGGTTGAAGTCGGACATGTCCGAGGGGATCATCTCCGCATCGCGGCTATTGTCGCAGCGCACGGCGACGGGAATTTTCCCGCCGAAGCGCCGGCAGGCGGCCGTATCGCGGCGAAAGGCGGCGACGGCATCGGTGATGTCGACCTGCCAGCCGTCGTAGCCGCCCGTATGGGCGCCGACTCGGGCGAGGTAGACGTAGACTTCGCTCTTCTGCCCCGCGCCTTCGAACTCCAGCCACGTGCGGCCGTCGGTATAGGGATTCGCCACGTCGAGCAGCGTCCGGTACCAGCCCGGCCCCTGATAGTAATCGACATCGGGATCGACGGCATCCTCGGCGTTGAAGCAATGCGGCAGCGCCACCGGCTGCCACAGGGGCACCGCTTCGGGTTTGCCCGCCCCGACGGGCCGCACCGTCTCCCAAACGCTACCTACATCCTGACGGACGAACTCCCAGCCGGAGGTCAGGCACTGCCGCGCATCGGCCGGCATCCGCGACGCAGCCCGCACCGGCGCAACGGCCGGCAGGGCTGCAAAGAGAAGTCCTGCGAACCATTTCGTCAAGCCGTGTATCGAGTTCGCTCGAATCGTCGAAGCGAGAAACGGACGACAAAAATTCGATCTATTCATTGTCCAACGCCTCTTTGCGGGCCGCAGCCTCCAGATAGTAGTAGTCGGCATAGCAAAGCGGCACGTCGATCTCCGAGCCGGCGGGGAGGTTGCCCGTGGAGTGGAGCAGCAGGAAGCCGTGGTTCGTGCCGGGTTCGGCCCGATAATAGCGGTTCAGGCTCTCCAGCATCCGGTCGGCAGCGGCCCGATAACGGGCGGCCCGCTCCGCTTCGACATAGGTGGAAAGTTCGTAGAGACCCGACGCGATCAACGCGGCGGCCGAAGCATCGCGCGGCACATCGGCCACCGGCACGGAGTCGGTATGGTCGGCCACGCGCGGCTCCTTCATGTCCCAATAGGGAATCATGTCCTCGGGCATGTTGGGCCAACCGAGGATGAAATCGGCGATGCCCACGGCCTGCGCGAGGTAGGCGGGATCGTGCGTGAAACGGTAACACATGGCATAGCCGTAGACGCCCCACCCCTGGCCGCGGCTCCAGAACGAATCGTCGGAATAGCCCTGATGCGTGCATTTCATCCGCACCTTGCCCGTCGCGGGGTCGTAGTCGACCACATGGTACGACGAAAAGTCGGGGCGGAAATGATTCTTCAGCGTGGTATTGGCGTGGTTCACGGCCACGCGGCAAAACGTCGAGTCGCTCGTCAGCTCCGTAGCGCGGAAGAGCATTTCGAGGTTCATCATGTTGTCGATGATGACGGGATATTTCCAGCGGTCGCGGTTGTGATCCCACGAACGGATGGACTTCACCTCATCGCTGTAACGGGTGATGAGCGTGCGGGCGCTTTGCAGCACGACATCGCGATAGGATCGTTCGCCCGTAAGCTCATAGGCCTTGCCGAAGCTGCAGTTCATCATGAAGCCCAGATCGTGGGTGCCGCGGTGCCATTTGGCCTCCTCGATGGGCCAGGTGTAGCTGATGGCACGCTCGCGCCAGAAGTCGTCGTGCGTATAGGCATAGACCTGCCACAGCGTACCCGGGAAGAAGCCCGAACGCCAGTCGTGAGGGTGTACCAGCAAGAGCGACCCGTCCTTGCCGACGGTACAGGGGCTGACCTTTCGTTTGGCGGCGTTCGCCTCCTCTTTCTTGGCCTTG
>CAMWJM010000043.1 GCA_947174575.1 uncultured Alistipes sp.
GTGTCGACGAGCACCCCGTCGAGATCGAAAATGCAGCAGGTAATCATACTATTTTTCTTGAACGAAGAAGACCGATACGGCAGCCAGCGCCATGAAGACGCCGGCCAGGGCGATCATCGCCATCGGATTGCCGTGGAAAAGATGCGTGACGATCACGCCGCCCGCGAGACCGACGACGATCTGCGGCACGGTAATCGTGAAATTGAAGATGCCCATGTAGACGCCCATGCGGCGCGCCTCGACGGCCCGCGAAAGGATCGCATAGGGCATGGCGAGGATGCCGGCCCAGGCGATGCCGATGCCGACCATGGGGAGCATGAGGGCATATTTGTCGGAAAGGCAGCAGAGGCCCGCGAATCCGGCCGCGCCGAACAGCAGGCAGAGGGCGTAGACGGGTTTGTTGCCCCACCGCGCGGCGATGCCGGCGATGAAGAGCGACGCGATGCAAGCGGGCACGGGATAGGTGCCGTTGAGCACGCCGACCCAGGTCTGCGCCTCGCCCTCGGAGAGCAGCACGCCGCCCGAGGTGGCGACGCCCGTGATGGCGGGTTTGAGGTACGTCCACATGAGGAACAGCGCGGCCCACGAGAAAAACTGCACGACGCCCAGCTGCAGCATCACTTTCGGGACGTTGCGCATCAACTCCATGAACGAAGGCTTGGCCTGCACCTCGCCGACACTCTCGTCGTTATAGCGGGCGAACTCCTCGGGAGGATACTCCCGGGTCTTGAATGCAGTGACCAGCACCGTGGCGAGCAAAATGGCTCCACCTATATAATAAGACCACGCGATGTGGGCCGAGACCTGGCCGGGAACGACCTCGTCGGAGACGCCGCAACGAGTCAGCACGAGCGGCAGCACGGCACCGACGACGGCGCCGAGGTTGATGAGGAACGTCTGGACGACATAACCCTTAGTCTTCTGCGAATCGTCGAGCATGTCAGCGACCAGCGCGCGGAACGGCTGCATCGTCACGTTGAACGACAAGTCCATGAACAACAGAATGAAAGCCCCCATGGCCAGAGGTGCGAAAGCGAGCAGCAGCGGCGCATTGGGCATCAGGGCCAAAGCGAGGGCCGAGACGAGGGCGCCGCCGAGAATGAACGGCACGCGCCGCCCGAAGCGAGTCCAGGTGCCGTCGGAAAAGAGGCCGACGATGGGTTGGATGACCAGTCCGGCGATCGGGGCGGCGAGCCAGAAGTAGCTCAAATGCGAGAGGTCGGCGCCCAACGATTCGAAAATGGTCGACGTATTCGAGTTCTGCAGCGAATAGCCGATCTGGACGCCCAGGAAGCCGAAGCTGAGGTTCCATATCTGCCAAAAAGACAGTTTCGGTTTTTTCATAAGAGTGACGAGTTCGTAGGTTCGGTCTATAAAATTAAATATAAATATCGGAATTGCGCACCTCTGCCCCGACGAACGGCACGAACGAACCGACGAACGGTAAAAACCGCCGGACGAACACGCACGCCGATCGCCGCCAACAGTGCGGGCCGAAAACGGCGATCCGGCCCCACTTCGATTCGCCGACTGCATTCCGGGCTGCTTCCCGGCCATTTTTCCGACGACACCCCAGCCATTCTTCCCAGCTATTTTTCCGACTGCTTCCCGTTTGTCTTCCGGCTACTTTTTCGGCTATTTTCAGGCGCCGAAATTTGGTCGAACCGAAGAAAACGACTATCTTTAAAGTGATTTTTCCGACTCCCGCCGCATGAAACGCTTCACGATAAGCACCCCGACCCTGATCCACCTATTCGCCGCAGCGCACGCCGCCGTGGCGGTGTTGAGCCGCGTGTTCGACTATGTGGACGACGTGCCGCTGACCGTGCTCACGCTGTCGATGATCCTCCTGATCGCGATCCGGCGCAGCCTGCGCGTGGAGTTCGTGGCGGCGCTGGCCCTCATCTGGATCTTCACGGGCTATCTGTTCGGCATCTACGGCGCCCAGTTCATCCAGGGGATCGTGGGCAGCGGCATTCTGGCCCCGGCCATCGCCACGACCCTCGTCACCGAGCTGATCGGCTGGCTGACCTATGCTTTCGCCCGCTCGCGCGGCGCGGCGCCCAGCCCCGTACGGTGGACGCCCTCGACCTGGCAGATCGTGGAGATCGTGGCGGCGGTGATGGTGCTGCGCATTTTCTACACCCGGCTTTTCAACTCGCCCTATTTCGAGCAGGAGGGCGTATATCCCGAATTCCGACGGCTGCTGGAAAACTCGCTGGCCCTGACCACGATGTTCTGCGGCAACGTGATCTTCGTGAACCTGCGCGCCCGCATGCTCCGGCGGCGCGACGTGCGCATCGTCGTCACGGCGCTCTTCACGCTGCTCTTCGCACTGCTGCTCACGGCGACGGTCTACTACCGGCTGCCGCAAGGCAACGGCGCAACGATCTCGGCCCGCGGATTCTACAGACTCTACACGGTGGTGCTGCTGGTCGACATACTGGTCTATGCGGTGCTGCAGTTGGTGGTCTACGTGATCCGCTCGCACCAGGAGCTGCGTGCCGAACGGGGCAAGAAGCACCAGGCCCAATTCCGCTACGACCGGCTCAAGCAGCAGATCAACCCCCACTTCCTGTTCAACTCGCTCAACATCCTCGACTACCTGGTGCAGGAGCACGAAACCGAGCGGGCGAGCGCCTTCATCCGCAAACTGGCCGGCACCTACCGCTACATGCTCAAGAACGAGGACGAACCTCTGGTGCCACTGTACGAAGAGCTGGAATTCGCCCGCAAATACATCGACCTGCTGCAGGAGCGCTTCACGAGCGGCTTCCATGTGGAGACCGACATCCCGCCGGAGGCTCTGGGCCGCCACATGGTGCCGTGCAGCCTGCAGCTGCTGATCGAAAATGCGACCAAGCACAACGTGGTGAGTCCCGAACAGCCGTTGCGCGTGCATATCCGGGCCGAAGGCGACCGGCTCACGGTGACGAACAACCTGCAGCCCCGTCTCAACGCCCCGGCTTCGACGGGCGTGGGTCTGCGCAACATCCGCCGACAATACCTCGACCTCTCGGACAGCCCCGTCGTCGTCGAACAGACCGACACGGAGTTCCGGGTGCAACTGCCTCTGTTATGAAAAGAATCTACAACGTACTGATCGTCGAGGACGAAATCCCGGCCCAGACCAACCTGCGGCGGCTGATCGAGAAGCATTTCGACGATCTGCGCATCGTGGGCACGCAAAGCTCGGTGGTGGGCACCGTGGCCTGGCTCCGCGATCCGGCCAACCGCCCCGACATCGTCTTCATGGACGTGCAGCTCTCCGACGGCATGTGTTTCGACATCTTCGCCCAGACTCCGGTGCAGGCCAAAGTGGTCGTCACGACGGCCTACGACAACTATGCGCTCCGGGCGTTCCGCATCAACAGCGTGGATTACCTGCTCAAGCCCATAGCGCCCGACGAGCTGCAGGCCGCCGTGGAGCGTTGTCGCAAGGCACTGGCCTCGGAGGAGCCGGCACCGTCGCCCGACGCCGACATGCTGCGCGAAATCCTGGGCCACGCGGGCCGCGACTACAAAAAACGCTTCGCCGTGCGGCTGGGCGACAAGATCACGGTAGTGAATACCGAGCAGGTGGCCTATTTCTATGCCGAGGACAAATACACCTATCTGGTGACCGTCGAGGGGCGCAAACTGATCCTCGACGCCTCGCTCGACGCGGTGTCGGAGCAGGTCGATCCGCGCCAGTTCTTCCGCCTGTCGCGCAACTGCACGGTCGCGATCGGCGCCATAGCCGGCATCTCGAAACACCTGAGCAACAGGCTCAAAGTGGCCATAGAACCCAAGCCCGACTTCGACGTTTTCGTCAGCCGCTCGCGCACCGCCGACTTCATGAACTGGCTGGAGGACAAATAAATTTGGCAGTCCGCGCGGGTTGTATTACCTTTGCAGGAACGAATCTTGCAACCAAACCGATCAGATAAGACGATGAAACCGACGACACTCTGGCAGTCCATAGCGACTCGATGGCACGACATATTCCGCAAACGCCGCATCAGCATGCGCGATGCCTCGGACAACCGCGAAGAGTGGCACATGCACCTCTCGCCGGCGAGCATCTTCGCCGGGCTGGTGGCGTTCGTGCTGCTGCTCTTCATCATCGAACTCTCGCTGATGGCCTACACGCCCGTGCTGGAGTTCCTGCCCGGATACCGCACCCAGGCGGGGCGCGAACGCGAGAGCATCGTGAAGAACATCCTGCGTCTGGACTCGATGGAGCGCATGCTCACCGACATGATGACCTACAACGAGAACATCTCCATGATCCTCGAAGGCAAAATGCCCGTGGTGCGCACGCTCGCATCGTCGGACAGCCTGCGCACGCGCAAGATGCTGGTGATGCGCTCGTCCGAAGATTCGCTGCTGCGCGCGCAGATGGAGAGCGACGGCCCCTACTCGCTGGCCGGCATCAATGCCCCGCGCACCAACATCCGCCGTACGATGGAGCTGGCGATGCCCATCGAAGGCATCATCACCGACCGGTTCGACATCAAGCAGGGCAACTTCGGCCTGCGGATCGCGGCAGCGGCGGCGGCCCCCGTGACGGCGATCGACGAAGGAACGGTGGTCATCAGCAACTGGACGCCCGAGACGGGGTACACCATCGAAGTGCAGCACCCCAACAGCCTGCTCTCGATCTACCGCCACCTCTCGCAGTCGCTGGTGAAAAGAGGGCAGATCATCCGCTCGGGCGAATTGATCGGCTACAACGCCGAAGTCAAGGACGGCGAACTCCAGCTCTTCGAATTCGAACTCTGGAACAGCGGCAAACCCGTAGACCCCGAGGGATACATCGTATTCTGATGAGACAACGCCTCGCCATACTCGGTTCGACCGGCTCGATCGGCGAGCAGACGCTCGACATCGCCCGCGAGAACCCGGAGCGGTTCGAAGTGCGGGTGCTCACGGCGCATCGCAACTGGCGACGGCTGGCGGCCCAGGCCCGCGAATTCGACGCCGATACGGCCGTGATCGCCGACAAGGAGTGTTACGCGCCGCTGCGCGACGCGCTGGCCGACACCGACATCAAGGTCTATGCCGGCGACGAGGCCGTGGCCCAGGTGGCCGCCGGCGGCGACACCGATACGGTGGTCAACGCGCTGGTGGGCTATGCGGGGCTGGCGCCCACGGTGGCGACCGTCGAAGCGGGCAAGAAGCTGGCGCTGGCCAACAAAGAGTCGCTGGTGGTGGGCGGCGAGACGGTGATGCGGCTGGCGGCCGAGCACCGGGCACCGATCCTGCCGGTGGATTCGGAGCATTCGGCCGTCTTCCAATGTCTGCTGGGCGAGCAGGCGCCCGTTCGCCGGGTGATCCTCACCTGCAGCGGAGGAGCGTTCCGCGACTTCACGCCCGAGCAGCTGGCCACGGCGACCGTCGAACAGGCGCTGCGCCACCCCCAATGGCACATGGGCGCCAAAATCACGATCGACTCGTCGACGCTGGTCAACAAGGGATTCGAGGTGATCGAAGCCCGCTGGCTCTTCGGCATGCCGGCCGAAAAAATCGCCGTGTTGCTGCATCCGCAGTCGATCGTACACTCGATGGTCGAATTCGAAGACGGCGCGATCAAGGCCCAGCTGGGCACGCCCGACATGCGTCTGCCGATCAGCTTCGCGCTGATGTTCCCCCTGCGTGCCGAGCGGCCCGACGAACGGTTCGACTTCCTGGCCCACCCCACCCTCACCTTCGCTGAAGTCGACCGCACGAAATATCCCGCTCTGGACATCGCCTACGACTGTCTGCGGCGCGGCGGCACGGCCGCCTGCACGATGAACGGCGCCAACGAGGTGGCCGTGGCGGCGTTTCTGGCCGGCTCCTGCCACTGGCTCGACATCGTACGGGCCATCGAACACGCCCTCGGCCACGCGACATTCGTCGCCCGGCCGTCGCTCGACGACTATGCCCGAGCCAATGCCGAAGCCCGGCGGCTGGCGGCCGAATTTTTGCAATCGTAACGTATTTTTCCGCTCATGGAACTCTTCATCAAGATCATTCAATTTTTCCTCTGCTTCACCCTCCTCGTGGGCATCCACGAGTTGGGCCACTTCATCATGGCGCGCGTGTTCCGCATCCGCGTCGACAAATTCTACATCTTCTTCGATCCGTGGTTCTCGCTCCTGAAGTTCAAGCGCGGCCACACGGAATACGGCTTGGGCTGGCTGCCGCTGGGCGGCTATGTGAAGATCGCCGGCATGATCGACGAATCGATGGACAAAGAGCAGCTCAAGCAGCCGGTGCAGGAGTGGGAATTCCGCGCCAAACCGGCATGGAAACGCTTCCTGGTGATGATCGCCGGCGTGGTGATGAACGTGGTGCTGGCCATAGCGATCTACTGCGGCATCTGCTACACGTGGGGCGAAACCTACTTCTCGAACGCCGATGCCCGCTGGGGCTACAACTTCAACGACGAGGGACATCGCCTGGGATTCCGCGACGGCGACCGGTTCGTGACGATCGACGGCGAGCCGGTCGACGAGTTGCCGCAGTTGCTCAACACGCTGCTCATCACCGAGAAAGGCCGCACCGTGGTGGTAGAACGCGCGGGTGCCGAAACGACGCTCGAACTCTCGCTCGACGACCTGATCGCCATGCGTCAGGCCAAGGGATTCGAGAAATTCTTCACGCTGCGCCAGCCTTTCCTCATCGACAGCGTGGTCGCGCCGAGTGCCTCCGGACTTCGCCGCGGCGACGAAATCGCGGGCATGAAGGTCTCGGAGTACGAAAGCTATGAAAATCTGGAGTTTCCCGATTATAAGGCGCTGCTGCAACTGCACGCGGGCGAAACCGTAGGGCTGACAGTGCTGCGCGGAGGCGACACGCTGCAAATAGACGTACCGGTGTCCGCCGAAGGCACGCTGGGGGTCATGGCGGCCAAACCCTACACACTGCGCACGAAGCGCTACACATTCTGGCAGTCGATTCCGGCGGGATTCCGCAAGGCGGGGAACACGATAGCCTCCTACTGGCAGCAGCTCAAGCTGATCGTACAGCCCAAGACCAGGCTCTACGAGGAGGTCGGCGGCTTCCTGTCGATCGGCAGCATATTTCCGGGGCAATGGGACTGGCCCGACTTCTGGCTCAAGACGGCGTTTCTGTCGATCATTCTGGCAGTGATGAACATCCTGCCCATTCCGGGACTGGACGGCGGGCATGCTCTCTTCACATTCTGGGAGATGCTCACGGGCCGCAAGGTGAGCGACAAGGTGCTGGAAATCGCGCAATACATCGGGCTGGTCATTATCCTGGCGCTCCTGCTCTACGCCAACGGCAACGACATCTACCGATTCTTCATCAAATAAAGGCTGCGGTTCGACGCTCTCGCACCGTGCAGCGGTTCGGACTCGCGCACCCGTTCGATATTATTATGGTTATGACCGAATTGGAGAAAATGGGCACCGGCGAATACTACGACTTTTCGTCGCCGGATATAGCCGCTTCGATCCGCCACGCCCAAAGTTGCCTGGAACGCTTCGCACGAGCCGGGGCCGACGACGACCGCGCCCGACGGGAGGCGTTGGAGGAGTTGATCCCGGGGATTCCGGCCTCGGCGACGATCATTCCGCCCTTTTTCTGCGACCACGGACATCCGATCCGCTTGGGCGAAGGGGTATTCATCAATGCGGGAGCCACGTTTTTGGACAGCGGCGGCATCTCCATCGGCGCCCGCACGAAAATCGGCCCCGATTGCAAACTCTACACGCCGCAGCATCCGCTGGACTACATGGAGCGGCGGCGCCCCATCGAACGCGGACTGCGGATCGAGATCGGCGAGGACTGCTGGCTGGGCGGCAACGTCACGGTGTGCCCGGGCGTGAAGATCGGCGATCGCAGCATCATCGGAGCGGGCAGCGTGGTGGTCGACGACATCCCCGACGACGTGCTGGCGGCCGGCAACCCGGCCCGCGTGAAACGCAAGCTGCAGCGATGAAACTTCAAACCGGAGGTTCGCCCCGGGTACATCGATAATTGCGATCCGAAAAATGGCCAAAGTCAAGAAAGCCTACTTCTGCAAAAACTGCGGGTTCGAAGCCCCCAAATGGCTGGGCAAGTGCCCCTCGTGCGGCGAATGGAACACCTTCGCCGAGGAGATCGTCGCCAAGGAGAGCGGCCCCGCAGCAGTCTCGGCTGCCGGGGCGCTCCCGACATCCAAGCCCCAGCGGGTGAGCGAAATCCGCGAAAGCGACCACCGGCGCATCGACCTGGGCAATGCGGAGATCAATCGGGTGCTGGGCGGCGGTCTGGTGGCCGGCTCGCTCATCCTGCTGGGCGGCGAACCGGGCATCGGCAAATCGACGCTCTCGCTGCAGATCGCTCTGGCACCCAACGGGTTGAAGACGCTCTATGTCTCGGGCGAGGAGTCGGCCGAGCAGATCAAGATGCGCGCCACACGCC
>CAMWJM010000044.1 GCA_947174575.1 uncultured Alistipes sp.
GTTCACCCGCGGCGAAACCCAGAGCCTTTCCACCGTGACCCTCGGCACCAAGCTCGACGAGAAGATTCTCGACGACGTGCTCAACCAGGGCCGCGAGCGTTTCCTGCTCCACTACAACTTCCCTCCCTTCTCCACCGGCGAAGCCAAGGCACAGCGCGGCGTGGGCCGTCGTGAAATTGGCCACGGCAACCTGGCACACCGCGCCCTGAAGCGCATGTTCCCGGATGATTTCCCCTACGTTTGCCGCGTGGTGAGCGACATCCTCGAAAGCAATGGTTCGTCGTCCATGGCAACCGTGTGCGCCGGCACCCTGGCACTGCTTGACGCAGGTGTGAAGATGAAGAAGCCCGTCAGCGGTATCGCAATGGGTCTTATCACCGACACCGAGTCGGACAAGTACGCCATCCTCTCCGATATCCTCGGCGATGAGGACCACCTGGGCGACATGGACTTCAAGGTGACCGGTACAGTGGACGGTATCACCGCCACCCAGATGGACATCAAGGTCGACGGTCTCTCGTACGAGGTGCTGGCCGCCGCTCTGGAGCAGGCGCGCAAGGGCCGCATGCACATTCTGGACAAGATCACCGAGTGCATCGCCGAGCCGCGCGCCGACTACCGTCCGTTCGTGCCGCGCATCGTGCAGATCACCATTCCGCAGGATATGATCGGCGCCGTGATCGGCCCGGGCGGCAAGGTGATCCAGGACATCCAGAAGACCACGGGTACGACCATTACGATCACCGAGGACGACAACAAGGGTTATGTCGACATTTTCGGCGTGGACAAGGCAGCTCTGGACGGAGCGCTGGCCCGCATCAAGGCCATCGTCGCCCAGCCCGAGGTGGGCGAGACCTACCACGGCAAGATCCGTTCGATCGTGACGTTCGGCGCGTTCGTCGAGATCATGCCGGGCAAGGATGCCCTGCTCCATATTTCGGAGATCGACTACAAGCGCTTCGCCACCATGGAGGAGACCGGTCTGAAAGAGGGCGACGAAATCGACGTGAAGTTGATCGGCGTCGACGCCAAGACCGGCAAACTCAAACTTTCGCGCAAGGTGCTGCTGCCCAAGCCCGAGGGTTATGTGGAGCGTGAGCGTCGTCCCCGTCCCGAGCGAGGCGAGCGCCACGACCGCGGCGAGCGTCGCGAGCATGGCGAACCGAAAGACGAATAGTCGATCGGGGTGCGGTCGTGCGCCGGACGGATTTTTTACAAAAACCGGCTGGGATATTGCACAATAGTCGATTATTTTATATATTTGCGCTGTTGGCTTATTCCGCCCGCGCTGCGGGAGGAGCCGTACCGATGGTCTCGCGACTGCAAGAGCAAACGATTCAGAAAATAAACACATTAAATTAAACTACGTATTATGAAAAAGTTGATGAAATTGAGCGTCGTGCTCGTGGCCGCTTCGCTGGCTTTGTCGAGCTGCAATTGCTTCAAGAAGATGGCGCAGAACCGCGACGAGGTGAAGTTGACCGTCACGCCCGAGATTCTGGCTCTGAACAACGGTGTCGTGGCTGCCGACATCAACGTCACCTTCCCGGTGGAGTATTTCAACCAGAAGGCCGTGATCAAGGTTACGCCCGTGATCGTGTTCGAGGGCGGCGAAGTTGCCGGTACGCCCAAATACTACCAGGGTTCGAAAGTCGATGACAACTATGCTGTGGTCTCTGCCAACGGCGGCGTCTACACGCAGCATGTGGAGTTCCCCTACGACTCGCGCATGGATCAGTGCGCACTGCAGCTGCGTGCCGAGATCAAGTGCCCCGGCGGCAAGTGCAAGGAGTTCACGCTCGTGAACCTCAACGACGGCGCCATCCCCACCAAGGAGCAGGCCGAGGTGCTGGCCGGCAACGACGAGGCTGCCAAAGCCGCGCTGGCCAAGGAGTTCGGTCTGACGGTGGCTTACGGTCTGAACACGCTGCAGAAGGACATCAAGTACGGCGATCTGATGGAGCCGATGGCCAACAACTACAAGAAAGTGACGACCGTCGTTGACAAGACCGATCTGCTCTATGCGATCAACTCGTCGGTAGTGACGAAGAAGAACGAGCGTAAGGCCGACCTCGGCGAGTTCAAGAGCAACGTCGACAAGAATCTGGAGAACGATCGTGCCACGCAGAACATCGCCGTGAAGGGTTATGCTTCGCCCGACGGTCCCGAGAAGTTCAACGACAAGCTCTCGAAAGCTCGTAGCGAGTCGGGCAAGAAGGTCGTCGCCAAGCTGCTCAAGAAGACGGGTCTCGATGTCGACGCCGCTGCTTACGGCGAGGACTGGGAAGGCTTCAAGGAGCTGGTCGAGAAGTCGGACATCAAGGACAAGAACCTCATTCTCCAGGTGTTGAGCCTCTATAACTCGCCCGCACAGCGCGAGAACGAGATCAAGAACATGTCGTCGGTATTCAACGAGCTGAAGAGCGACATCCTCCCCGAGCTGCGTCGTTCGCAGATCGTCAATACCACCGACATCCAGGGCAAGACCGACGCCGAGATCATGGCCGCTTACCGCAATGGCGACGAGCTGACCGTCGAGGAGTACCTCTACGCTGCCGAGACGCTGGCCAACGGTGCCAACGAGCAGGTCGCTATCCTCGCCGTCGCTGCCAAGAAGTATAACGACGCCCGCGTATACAACAACCTCGGTGTCGCACAGACCAACGCCGGTCAGAAGGCCGAGGCGCTGAAGTCGTTCGAGAAGGCTGCCAAGCTGGATTCGTCGAAGGAGCTGAACAAGAACCTGCTGCTCTCGAACCTGGCTAACGGCAACACCGCCGAGGCCAAGAAGTATGCCCAGTCGGCCGACGCCGAGGCCAAGGCTGCCATGGCTGCCGCACAGGGCGATTACAAGGCTGCCGCCAACACGCTGGAGGGTTACAACGCCGCTGTCGCTTCGGTGATGAACAACGACCTGGCTGCCGCCAAGAAGGCTATCGCCAAGGACAACTCGGCCGATGCCGACTACCTGCGCGCCGTGATCGCTGCCAAGGAAGGCGATCTGAACACGGCCGATGCCCAGCTCAAGAGCGCCGTTTCGAAGAACCCCGCTCTGGCCGAGAAAGCTGCCAAGGATGTCAATCTGAAGGCTTTGCGCAAGTAATTCCGACAGGAATTCGAAAAAGAGGCTCGGATCGGATGATCCGGGCCTCTTTTTTGCGAGGATGAAATATCGGTATGCCGTTTGTCGACTGTACGTTCGATAATTTTGCAGTTGCGGGTTGAGGATATAAATTATTTTTTCCTATTTTTGTACAAAATACCGATGAACCTATGGAGTATGCAAACCATCTGAACGAGTACGCTCCGGCGTGGAGCGCTGCCGAAGTCGACGAGCGCATCGCCCGCATCCGGAAGATCGCCGAACGCAACCATAATGCGGAGGTTTACAAGTTTTGTTATTCGGCGATCGATCTCACGACCCTGTCGTGCAACGATTCGGCGACTTCCGTGACGGAGTTCGCCCGCAAGGCTGCGGAGTTCTATGCGAAGTATCCGCATATCCCCAATGTCGCTTCGATTTGCGTTTATCCTGCGTTCGTCGAGACCGTGGGATTGGCCGTCGACGGTACGCCCATGCGCATCACTTCGGTGGCGGGCGGTTTTCCCGCGGCGCAGACGTTCTTGGAGGTCAAGGCGTTGGAAGTAGCCATGGCGATCGAAAACGGCGCCGATGAAATCGACATCGTTCTGAACGTGGGGCGCATGCTCACGGGCGAGTACGACGAAGCGGCCAACGAAGTAGAGGTGATCCGCTCGGAAATGGACAGCGACGTGGTGCTGAAAGTCATCATCGAGTCGGGGGCGCTGAAGACTCCCGAGCTGATCCGCAAGGCGTCGCTGCTGTCGATGTTCGCGGGTGCCGACTTCATCAAGACTTCGACGGGCAAGATCGACGTGGCTGCGACGCCCGAGGCTGCGATCGTGATGTGCGAGGCGATTCGCGAGTACCATGCCAAGACGGGCCGCAAGGTGGGCTTCAAGGCTGCGGGCGGCGTCCGTACGGCCGAAGATGCGGCGCTCTACTACACCATCGTCGAGGAGACGCTGGGCAAGGAGTGGCTCACTACGGATTTGTTCCGCATCGGCGCTTCGTCCGCAGCGAACAACATCCTTTCGGCCATCGAAGGCAAGGAGGTGAAATATTATTAACGGGAATACCCTGTTTCGAATGTCAGACACTCTTCGGGTCGATCCGGGGAGTGTCTGTTCGT
This sequence comes from uncultured Alistipes sp., assembly GCA_947174575.1. Lineage (GTDB taxonomy): Bacteria > Bacteroidota > Bacteroidia > Bacteroidales > Rikenellaceae > Alistipes. The sequence continues at coordinate 4,215 of CAMWJM010000044.1, forward strand.
TTGGGGGAGGTCGGAGCTGCGGAGTCGGCTCGAACGGTTTCGGTTGAACGGACATCGGATTAAAATATTTTGCGGTGTCGATCGTCTACATTAGTAGAAACCCGATGAAAATGAAAAATACCGAAATCGTACTTTATAACTACCGCTGCACGGGCTGCGGAGATTGTGCGGAGGCGTGCCATCGCGGAGTGCTGCGCGTCGACGACGGAGATGCCGGCCGTGTCGTGCGGGTCGTCGATGCCGAAAGCTGCGCCGGTTGCCGCGCCTGCGAACGCAGCTGCCCCCACGATGCGATCGTCGTTCGCAAAATCGAGGGCAGCAAACCCGATCGAAAACGTCTCGTTAAGGGTCTTCTGCCCGTCGTTCTGGCTCTGGCCCTCTCGTTGCCGTGGTCGCTGGATCCCGACGCCTGGGCCGGAGTCGATTATTGGAAGATTTTCGGACTTTTCGTCTTCTTCCACATCCTTTTCGCCCATATTCCCTATTCCAAATACCTTAAGGGCGTGAGCCGTAAAAAAGACGGTCCGAAAACTTCCGGGATCTAAAGTCGTATGACAGTTACTTACTTGAAAAAGATAGACAAATGAAGATGAAAACGACCAAGAAAAAGAAGTCGGGTCGCCGGGCGGCTCTCCATATCGGCGGGGGCGTCGTCGTGGCTGCTGCTGTCACGGGCGTCGCTATGTGGCTGTGGAACGCTCTCGTACCCGATATTTTCGGTTGGAGCCGGGTCGGCTATTGGCAGATGCTGGGTTTGCTGGCTCTTGTCCACCTCTTGTTCGGCAACATGCACGGCTCGATGTCGGTGCATAAGCGTCACCACGACTTCCACAAAAGGATGCACGGCATGTCGCGCGAGGAGCGGCGCGAGTTCATCCGACGACATATGCATGTGTTCGACTGCGACGAAAATCCGACTGACGATGCCGGAAAAAAGGAGTAGCGCCGGCGAAGTTTTCGAGAAATACCGTCGTCGGCTGGGGGCATTCATCGCCCGGCGGGTACCCACGCAGGAAGAAGCCGAGGATATTCTGCAGGAGGTGTTTCTGCGCTATGTGCAGACCGATGCCCTGAATCCCGTGTCGCAGGTCGCTGCCTGGCTGTTCCGCACGGCGCGCAACCGGATCATCGATCATGGGCGCAAGCATCGCGAATGCGCTTTGCCGGAGGTCGACGAGGAGACGGGAATGATAAGCGAAATCGCCGATCTGTTGGTCGACGACGATGCTTCGCCCGAATCGGAGTATCTGCGTATGTTGGTGCGGGAGGAGCTGAAAGAGGCGCTCGACGAACTGCCTGCCGAGCAGCGCGATGTCTTCTACCTGACGGAAGTAGAGGGTTTCGCGTTCCGCGAACTCGCGGAGGATACGGGGATTCCCATGGCGACGCTTCTGTCGCGCAAGCACTATGCCGTCAAGCACCTGCGCCGTCGGCTGGCCGACCTCTACGAAGCGTTTTTCACTTGTTGAGCTGTTCGAGCGGATCGGGACATTCGAGCGAATCGGGCATGTCCAGATAGTCTTCGTATTCGCCGTCGGCGTTCTTCTTCGCCCGGCGGATCGGGCCGTCGTCGTCGGACGCAACGCGGGACGGTACGGCCGCCCTGCGGGATGCGGAAGACAGGGGTTGCGACGCCTCGGAAGAGACTGCGGGCATTGCGATCGGATCGGTGGCCGGGGCGGTTTCGGCGTCTGCCGGGGTGTCGGTGGTCGAGAAGGTGCGCAGGCCCGAAACCATGGGCACGACCGAGCGGATGAGGTGCGAGACGCCGGGTTCGTCGTCCCAGATCATCGAGCGGTAGTTGCCGCGTCCGAGGATCGTCAGCACGATGGTGCCGAGGACTGCGGCGGAGAAGAGCATTCCGAGAAGTTTCTTAATCATCGTTTCGGGGGGCGTTTAAGACTCCGAGGGCACGCACGACGACGTTGTCCACCGGATAGATGTTGGCATAGAAACCCGTATCTTCGAGCTGCGTGTTGCGGCCGATGTAGGCTTTGAGCTGCGCTTCGATGAGCCGGCGCGAACGGGCGATGTCGGCTGGGCGCGGCTTTACGCCCTTGCGGGCCGCGTAGCGGATGAAATCGTCGACCAGCCGCTTGTCGCCGTCGAGCAGCGCATGCAGCTCGTCGAGGTTCGTCACGGCGTTGAGCGCCTGGCGGTGCCGGTCGGCATATTCGATCGTGTAGCGGTAGAGGATGTTGCGGCCCACGACTTCGACGAAATATTTCGTCACGTCGGTCGTGTCGGCCGGTACGAAGATGTCGGGCATGATGCCTCCGCCGCCGTAGACCGTCTTGCCGCCCGGCGTGGTGAAGCGCAGCGAGTCGGCGAAACGGATGCTGTCGGCCGAGAAGAATTCGTTGTTGCGGAAGCGGTTGGCGAGGTCTTCCTCGTAGCTGCGGTCGTCGCCGATGGTGTAGGGTTTCTGGATCGAGCGGCCCGTGGGCGTGTAGTAGCGCGCCGTGGTGAGCCGCAGGGCCGAACCGTCGGGGAACGGAATCTGTTGCTGCACCAGTCCCTTGCCGAACGAGCGGCGCCCGATGATCGTGCCTCGGTCGTTGTCCTGCAGGGCACCGGCCAGAATCTCGCTCGACGAAGCGCTGCTCTCGTCGATCAGCACGGCGACCTCCATATCCTGCGCCATGCCCGTGCCGTCGGCATATTGGCGCATCTGTTCGTGGTTGCGGTCTTCGGTGTAGACGATCAACTGGTCGGCGTGCAGGAACTCGTTGGCCACGGCGATCGCCTGGTCGAGGAAGCCGCCCGAGTTGCCCCGCAGATCGAAGATGATCCGATCGACGCCCTCGGCCCGCAGTGCGGCCAGCGCCTTGCGGAACTCGGCGGAGGTGGTGCGGGCGAACTGCCCCAGCTTGATGTAGCCTGTGGTGCCGCTGATGCGGAATGCCGCTTCGATGCTCTTGATCGGAATCGTGCCGCGCACGACCTCCACAGGAACCAATCCGTCGATTCCTTGCCGCTGGAGACCGAGACGTACGGTGGTGCCGCGCGGCCCGCGCAGACGCTTGACGATCCGGTTTTGCGGAATTTTGCGTCCGGCGACCAACGAATCGTCGATCTCGACGATCCGGTCGCCCGCCTTGATGCCGGCCTTGTCGCTCGGGCCTTGGGAGATGACGTTGAGCACGATCACCGTGTCGGTGGCCATGTTGAAGACCACGCCGATGCCGTCGAACTCGCCTTTGAGCGGCTCGTTGAGCGCCGCCATTTCCGCCGCGGGGATGTAGATCGAATGGGGGTCGAGTTCCTCGACGAGTCGCGGAATCGCATGCTCGGCCAGCGAATCGAGCGAAACGGGGTCGACATAGCGGCTCTCGATGAGCGCGAGCGTCTGCGTGAGTTTGTTCGAAGAAAACGCCGTGTGCAGCAAGATGTTGCGCAGCTGCGAAGCGGTGTTGCGGCGTCCGACGTGGAAACCCGTCGCGAGGCCTGCTGCGAGCACGGCGGCCAGCAGCAGCGGGAAAAGAACGGCGTTTTTCAGATTGCGGGACATCACTTATTCTTGAATGTGTAGGCCAGACCGACGCTCAGCAGCGTCTTGGTCTGCACGTCGACGTTCTGGGCGCGGTTGTAGTACAGCTCGAAGTTCAACGTCGTGGATAAGTATTTCGTGGCCTTGATGTCGATCGTGTTCGTCCAGCGCACGGTGGGGTGGATCGGCAGGTTGGGCTTGTCGGAGAGTTCATGCCCCACCGTGGGGTTGTCCTTGTCGTTCCATGCGTCGAGCGCGTGCAGGTAGTCGGAGTATTTCGAAATCTTGTTCCGCTGGCCGATGTCGGTGATCCAACCGTAGAACGAGAAGATCGAGGTGCGGTAGCGCAGGATGCCTTTCTTGCCGAACGTGCGGTCGAAATCGATCTGCACCGAGGAACCGCCCTCGTATTTCGAGGTCTTGTCCGGCCCCGAAAGACCGTAGATCTGCCACCCCGGTTTCTTGTCCCAGACATTTTCGCGGATCTGTCCGCTCTCCACGAAGACGGCGCTCAAGGC
>CAMWJM010000045.1 GCA_947174575.1 uncultured Alistipes sp.
GCAGTTGGGCATCTACGGTGCGATCACCAAGATCGCCGTGGTCATGATGCTTTTCTATCAGATGTACCGGCTGGCCGCCGAGCCGTTTTTCCTCTCCAATTTCAAGAAGTCCGATTTCGTCGAGATGAACGCCGCGGCTCTGAAATACTATGTCATGGCCTCGATGTTGATCTTCCTCGGCATCGCCCTGTTCCGCGACTTCTTCGCTTTGATCGTCGGGCGCGATTTCCGCGAGGGCATTTTCATTCTGCCCGTCGTCCTCGGCGCCAACATCCTCGCCGGCGTGTGGCTCAACCTCTCGTTCTGGTACAAGCGCGAGGAGCGCACGTCGCTGGCCATCGTCGTCACGGGCACCGGGCTGGTCGCCATGCTCGCGTTCGGTCGGTGGCTCATCCCGCTGTGGGGCTATTACGGCGCCGCCTGGGCACGTCTGGCCAGCGAGACGGCCATGGTCGCCGTGTCGTGGTGGCTCAACCGCCGCTTCTTCCCCACGCCCTACCCGTGGGGCCAGATCGCCGAATACGTCGGAGTCGCGTTGGGCGTCTTTTTCGCGGCCGAATTTTCGACATCCTGCCTGGACAGCAGTCTCGCAGCATATACGTTTAATATAGCACTGTTCGCACTGTATGCTTTCTACCTCGTCCGCCGCGAGCGGATCGATGTCGGGGCGTTGGTGCGGGCGGTGTTGAAAAGATAGTTGGTCGTGCGTTTTGCGGACATCATAGGACAGGAGGAGTTGAAGCGGCATTTGGCGCAGTCCGTCGATGCCGGACGGGTGAGCCATGCCCAGCTCTTCACCGGGAGCGCCGGGGCCGGAGCCTTGGCGCTGGCCGTGGCCTATGTCCAGTATCTCTGCTGCCGGCATCGGCACGACGGCGATTCGTGCGGCGAGTGCCCCGACTGCAAGCAGATCGCCAACCTGGCCCACCCCGACCTGCATCTGGTCTTTCCGGTCAACAAGCAGGGCAAGAAGTCGGGCGAGGTGATGTTGAGCGACGAGTTCCTGCCTCTTTTCCGCGAGTTGTTCGCCGAGCGGCGCGGGTATGTCGCCCCGTCGGTGTGGTACAACCGGCTCGATTTGGGCAAGACGCTCAAGGGGATGATCTCCGCCCGCGAGGCCGACGAGATCATCCGCAAGCTCTCGTTCAAAAGCTACGAGGCCGACTACAAGATCATGCTCGTGTGGCTGCCCGAAGCCATGCACGAGGATGCCGCCAACAAGATTCTCAAGATTCTCGAAGAGCCGTGGGAGCGCACGCTCTTCGTGCTGGTCTCCGAGCGGCCCGAGCGGCTTTTGCCCACCATCGTTTCCCGTACGCAGGAGGTGGTCGTGCCGCGCGTGGCGCCCGACGTGCTGGAGCGTTTCGCCGCCGCACGGGGGATCGCCGATCCGCTTCAGGCACGCAACATGGCCCGTCTGGCCGACGGCAATCTGTTGGAGTTGCAGCACCTGATCGCCGGCGAAAGCAACGCTTCGCGCCACGAGGATTTCGAGCTGTTCTGTTCGCTGATGCGCTTGAGCTACAACGACAAGCACCTCGAATTGCTCGGCTGGGCCGAGGAGGTCGCCCAGCTCTCGCGCGAGCAGCAGCGGGTTTTTCTGGTCGACGCTTCGCGGCTGTTGCGCGAGAGTTATATGCTCCATGCCGGCCTTTCGGAGGTTAGCTATCTGTGGGGCGAGGAGCTGGCTTTCTGCTCGAAGTTCGCGCCGTTCGTCGATTCGCAGAACATCGAACCGCTCGTCGACCAGATCGAGAGCGCTTCGGCACAACTTTCGCAGAACGGCAATCCCGCGATCGTCTTCACCCATTTCGCCCTCGCGGTGAGCAAACTCATCAAACATCTGTAGTCTATGGCACGTGTGGTTCTTTTGGCAGGCGGCAATGTGGGGGATGTGAAGCGCACCCTCCAGGCGGCGCAGCAGCTCGTCAATGCGCGCGTCGGCGCCGTGCTGCGGTGCTCGCATCGCTACGAAAGTCCTGCGTGGGGCTTCAGCTCCGACACGCTGTTTTCCAACCAGGCGCTCGAAGCGGCCACCGACCTCGCGCCCGAGGAGGTGCTCGACGCTATTCAGTCGATCGAGTGCGAGCTGGGCCGCAACCGCGCCGCCGAGACCCTCGAAAAGGCGCGTACCGGCGCCGACTACGTGTCGCGCCCCATCGACATCGACATCCTTTTCTACGACGATGCCGTCATCGCCACCGAGCGGCTCTGCGTGCCTCATCCCCGCCTCGCCGAGCGCGAATTCGCGCTGGTGCCGCTCTGCGAGATTCTGCGCGACAAACGCCATCCCGTTTCGGGCCTCACCGCGGGGCAGATGCTCGACGCGCTGCGGGCGCAATCATCCGACCGATCATGCGGAAAATAGGATACATATTTCTTTTCGCCCTCGCGCTGTCGGCGGTCTCCTGCTTCAAGGAGGTCGCTTTCCGCACCGAGTACGTGCTCAAACCTCTGCGGCAGGGCACTGCCGACGACCGCAATCCGGCGGTCATCCCCGGGGCCACGGCTTTCGCTTTCGATGCCGACACCGTCTCGTGGACGGTCGCATCCTACGACGATGCGCTCGCCGGCGTCATCACTTCCAAATCCGACCCCTCGGTCAAACAGAGCGTGCCCTTAGCCGCTTCGCAGCCTTACGTCTTCGAGGGAGTCGAGGGGTGGATTTCTCTGGCGTTGAACCGCGAGCGACAGATGATCGTCGCCGTCGATCCCGTCGACCGGCTCTATGCCTATACCGACCAGTCGATCGGCGTCAACCTCAGCCCGCTCTATGTGTCGCTGGTCTTCCAGCCGTGGAGACCCGGCTTTTCCTATAAAAGCGGCAACGGCACCGGTTCCGGCATATGGAGCGTCTACAACGAGTTCTACGCGCCGCCTCTGCTGCTCGACTGTTTCGTCGAGGTTCGGGCGCAGGCGGAGGAGGGCGACGAGCCGGCGCCGCTCCAGTCTTCTTCGGCCAAGGTCTATGCCTATGCCGTCGATACCACTGCCTGGCGGATCGCTTCCTACGACGATGCTTTCAACGGCATCATCACTTCCAAGACTTCTGCGCAGACCCGCACTTCGCCCGACTTCCCCGCCTATGCCGTTTCCGAGGACGGTCTTTTCGGCATGGAGGTCTCCTCGTCGCCGCTGATGCTCGTGGTCGTCGACCGGGAGCACCGCATGTATGCCTACACCGAGCGGGAGGTCGATCTGCAGGGCGCGAGTCCCGCGTTTACCCTCCTTTTCCGACCTTGGGTCGAGCAATGGATCGTCGTCGATGACGGCTGGTGTTTCGTCGCCGATCGCCTCGCACCCGAAGAAGAGCATTCGACCGATATGAACCGATGAATCGAGAACAGCGACATATTCTCATCTGGGCGCGCGGCGCGGTGATTCTGTTTTTCGCGTCGGCTTTTTTGAGCCGCTGCGCCAGCATGATGACCCCCTCCGGCGGGCCTAAAGACACCTTGCCCCCCGTGATCGTCGAGATGACGCCCGACAACTTCTCCACCGACCGGCCTTTGGTCGGCCACCCCAAGATCTACATCGAGTTCGACGAATTCGTCCAGCTCAAGGATCAGCAGAAGGAGTTCTTCACATCGCCCGGGATGAAGAAGAAACCCACGCTCACCGTCCGCGGCAAGGGCATCGTGATCCAGTTGCGCGACACGCTCGAACCCAACACCACCTATGCCCTCGATTTCGGCAGCGCCTTGCGCGACAACAACGAGGGCAATCCGCTCCATGCCATGCGCTACGTCTTTTCCACCGGCCCCGAGATCGACTCCATGATCCTCTCCGGATACACGGCCGATGCCTATAAGGCCGATTCGGTGTCCAGGACGTTCATCTGGTTCTTCCCCGCCGATTCGGTCGAGAATGTCGCCGAGTACGACTCTACCTTGTTCAAGTACAAGCCCGCCGTCATCGCGCGCGCCCAGACCAACGGCATCTTCATCGCCCAGAATCTCAAGCCCATTCCTTATCGCGTCTACGCCGTCCAGGACAAGAACGACAACCAGCTCTACGAGCCGGGTACCGACCAGGTGGGTTTTCTCGACGGCACCTACAACCCCGCCGAGTTGCCCGACTTCGCCATGTGGTTCGACTCGATCCGCAATTACGTCTCCGCCGAGCCGCAGTTGTATCTGCGCATGTTCACCGACCGGCAGTTCCGGCGCCAGTTGCTCGCCCAGAGCGAGCGGCCGCTCCAGCATAAGGCCATGCTCTATTTCTCCGCCGCGCATCCGCAGATCGACAGCATCCGCTTCGACAGCATTCCCGAGGACGGCTTCATCGTCGATCCCCAGACCGTCGGGCGCGATACGCTGGCCCTGTGGTTCACCGTTCCCTCGGCCGAGCTGCCCGACACGATCCGCGGCTCGATCACCTATTATAAACACGATTCGGTCAACCTCCTGCAGCGCGTCACCGAGCCGCTGAAACTCCCTTGGCGGTTCGTCGAGACCAAGGAGCAGGAGCGCGAGCGCCAGAAACTCGAACGCGAGCGCCGCAAGGCCGAGGAGGCCGGCGAGGAGTGGACGGAGCCGAAACCGGCCAATCCCTTTGCGTTCAAGCTGTCGCTTTCGGGCGAGATCAACCCCGAGAATCATCTCGTCGTCGATTTCGACTATCCCCTCGCTCGGGTCGATTCGTCGGCTTTGCTGCTCACCGTCACCCATCCCGACAAATCCGTCGACGATGTTCCGGTGCATTTGGTGCGCGACACCGCGTCGTTGAGGCGCTGGTACTTCCGCGCACCCTGGCAGACGGGCGGGCAATATACGCTCACCGTTCCCGAAGGGGCGATCACCGACATCGCGGGTTTCTCCAACGATTCGATCGTCGGCAAATACACCGTGCTCGATCCCGAGAAGTTCGCCACCGTCAAGATCGACGTCGCGGGCCGCGAGGGCGTGCGCTACATCATCCAGCTGCTCGACGGCGGCGGCTCGCTCAAGCAGGAGCGGCGCGACGTGGTGTCCGGCCCCGTGCAGTTCGACTATGTTTCGCCCGGCGAGATCAAGTTCCGCGTCATCGAAGACCTCGACGGCAACGGCAAGTGGGATACGGGCGATGTCGTCGCCCGGCGTCAGCCCGAGCGGGCCGAGATGTACGCCGACGCCTCGGGCGTGGAGACTTTCGCCACCAAGGCCAACTGGGAGATCGAGTTCCGCATGGATATGCCTCGCATCTTCGCCCCCGTCACCATGCAGTCGCTCTCCCGCATGCTCGACGAGCGCGAGTTGCAGCGCCTGCGGCGCGAGGAGGAGAAGCGTTCCAAGGAGAAACCCAAAACCGACGCTTCCCGCGACCGTCAGAACGGCGACACGGGCGGCATGGGCGGTTTCGGCAGCATGGGCGGAGGCATGAAGTCGGTTTCGAATGTATTCAACACCAGGTAGCGGACTTATGACGATTCGCAAACAGATCATTTCCGGATTGATGCTCGTCGGGGCGCTCGTCGCGTCCCGCGATGTCGCGGCGCAGCATACGCTGGGCGCGATCGTCGGCTACGGCATGGGCAGCGGCCGTTTCGAGCCGAAACAGGAGTCGCGGTCCATTTGGGGCATGTACGGCGGGGGACTGTCGTGGCGGTATTACGGCGCCCAGCGTTTCGTCGGCGGGTTCGGCATCGACCTCGAATTCCTCCAGCAGGGTTTTTCGTTCGCTCCCAACGCTTCGGCGGTCGACGACAAGGCCGATTACCTCTATTATACGCGCCGCATCAACTCCGTCGTGCTGCCCATCGTGTGGCAGCCGCATGCCTATCTGCTGCGCAACCGCATCCGGGTCTATCTGGAGGCCGCCGCCACGTTTTCCTACAACATTTCGTCCACCTACGAGAACGAGTATGCCCGAGCACAAGGCAAGGAGGATTGGCGCGGCGATTATCCGTTCCGGCTTTCGCGCGACAACCGGTGGGGCTACGGTTTGGCCGGCGGCGGCGGCGTAGCGTTCCTGATCCGGCAGTTCGAGTTGAATTTCCGCGTCCGCTACTACTTCGGCTATTCCGACATCCTGCGCAACCGCACCCGTTATGCCGACAACGCCACCGACGGAGCCGAGAATCCTTTCTGGGCCACGCCCCTGCGTTCGCCGCTCGACGACCTGATGATCGGCGTGGGGTTGAGCTACCGTTTCAACAAAGAGGGATTCCAGACCTGGAAACCCCGCCCCAAGCGGCAGAAGAACCGCGAAGTATTCAAATACGGATTATAAGCACACTGGGGCTGTCCTCTGTAGGATTCGTTCCCGTGCCCGATATTCAGAACAGTTCATTATGGAAACCACCCGTCAGCAGAAAATCGCCAAGCAGATCCAGAAAGACGTCGCCGAAATCTTCCAGAAAGAGGGTGCCGCCCTCGTCCGCGGTGTGCTGGTCACCGTCACCGCCGTGCGTGTTTCGCCCGACTTCGGCTATGCCAAGATCTACGTCAGCGTCTTCCCGTTCGAGCGGAGCGGGGAGTTGATGCAGACCCTGGAGCAGAACGACTGGTTCATCCGCCGGGCCTTGGGCCAGCGCATCCGCAACCAGCTGAAGAACGTGCCCGAAATCCAGTTCTTCCTCGACGATTCGCTCGAATATATCGACCACATCGATCAGGCGCTGAAGAAGTAATTCGGCATGATGAATTGAGAATCGACTCCATGCTTTCTCTCTTTTTCGCCCGTCGCTATTTCTTTTCGCCCGCCAGCCGGTCGGTCATCCATTCGATTTCCGGCTTGAGCGTCGTCGCCGTCGCGGTTCCCGTCGCGGCGATGATCGTGCTGTTGTCGGTCTTCAACGGGTTCGAAACTCTGGCCAAGGCTAACTGCTCCGCTTTCGATGCCGATCTCACGCTCACGCCGCGGCAGGGGCGGACGTTCGACGCCGAGGGCATCGACACGGCTCGGTTGGCCCGCGTTTCGGGCATCGAAGCGTTCGCTTTCGTTTTGGAGCAGAGCGCTTTGCTGGAGCACGAGGGGCGACAGGCCACCGCCACCGTACGGGGCGTCGACGATCGCTACGGCGAGGTCTTCCCGCTGCGCGAAGCCGTCGTTTCGGGCTATCCCGATGTGCGGGTCGGCGATCTGGAGCGGCTCGTGCTCGGGCAGTCTATGGCCTACATGCTGGGTATCCGGTCGCTGGCCGATGCCGACGTCGCGCTTTATGCCGTGCGGCGCGGGTCGTTTTCGTCGTTGCTGCCCATGGCCAACTACACCCGTCGGTCGCTGCCCGTCGGAGGCGTTTTCGCCATCGACCTCGATACCGAGCGCACCTATGTCCTCGTTTCGTTGCGGGCGGCGCAGGCACTCTTTGCGCATCCCGGCCGGGTGTCGGCGCTCTGCGTCCGCCTGGCATCGGATGCCGATCCCGCGGCCGTGCGGCAGGAAGTCGAAACGGTCGCCGGCCCCGATTTCGAGGTGCGCACGCGCTACGAGATGCGGGCTTCGTTCTACCGGATCATGACCTACGAGAAGTGGGGCATCTTCTTCATCGCGCTGCTGGTGCTCGTCGTGGCGTCGTTCTCCGTCGTCGGGGCGCTGGCCATGTTGATCGTCGACAAGCGCGACGACATCGCCACCCTCGCCGCGCTGGGTGCCGACCGCTCGCTCGTCCGGGCCGTTTTCCGGGCCGAGGGATTGTTGATCTGCGGCGTCGGGGCGCTCGCTGGCGTGGTGCTGGGCGTCGGCGCGACCCTCGGACAGCAATATTTCGGTTGGATCGAGATTCCCGCCGAGACGTTTTTGGTGGACAGTTATCCCGTCGAGTTCCGCATTGCCGATCTGGGCGTCGTCGTCGCGGCGTTCGCCTTGGTCGCCTGCGTGTTGTCCGACATCACCGTGCGCGGCATGATTAGAAAAACAGACCGATTATGAAATACCTCATTCGTTTGCTCTCGGTGCTCGGATTCGGTGTGCTCGCGATCGCCTGCGCCCACCACCGCATCATCCCCGACGAGAAGCTGGCCCTGATCTTCCACGACGCCTTTCTGGCCAATGCCTATGTCGGCAATCGCAATATGACGCGCGATTCGCTCAACCTCTACGAGCCGATTTTCGCCCGCTACGGCTACACCACCGAGGATGTACACTAC
>CAMWJM010000046.1 GCA_947174575.1 uncultured Alistipes sp.
TTCGGTGGCATCGGCTCCGCAGTGCCTCATCAACGCCATGTGCGCCCGCGGCGAAGCCGGCGAGCTGAAAGACGTGCATGTCCACCACCTCCACACCGAGGGGCCGGCGCCCTATGCCGATCCCAAGTTCGAGGGAATTTTCCAGCTCGACTCGTTCTTCGTCGGCGCCAACGTGCGCAAGGTAACGCAGAGCGGCCATGCCGACTACATCCCCATCTTCTTGAGCGAGACGCAGAAACTCTATCGCTGCGGCGCCGTGCCGTGCAACGTGGCCATGATCCAGGTCTGCCCGCCCGACAAGCACGGCTACGTGTCGCTCGGCACCTCGGTCGATGCTACGCTAGCCGCCGTGGAGTGTGCCGAGCATGTCATCGCCGTGGTCAACAAGAACGTGCCCCGTTCGTTCGGTCAGGCCATGATCCCCATGTCGAAGATCGACATGTTCGTCGAGGACGACACGCCGCTCATCGAGGCCAAGTTCTCCGAACCCAACGAGGTCGAAACGGCGATCGGCAAGCATTGCGCCGCCCTGATCGAGGACGGAGCCACGCTCCAGATGGGCATCGGCGCCATTCCCAACGCCGTGTTGAGCCAGCTGGGCGGTCATAAGAATCTGGGTATCCACACCGAGATGTTCGCCGACGGCGTGCTGCCGCTGGTGGCCAAGGGCGTCATCAACGGCGAGGCCAAGAAGACCGATCCGGGCAAGATGGTTTCGACGTTCCTCATGGGTTCGCAGGCCGTCTACGACTTCATCGACGACAACCCCGGCGTACTGATGATGGACGTGGGTTATACCAACGACCCCTACATCATTTCGCAGAACGACCGCTTCGTGGCGATCAACTCGGCCCTGCAGGTCGATCTTACGGGCCAAGTATGCGCCGATTCGCTCGGCACCAAATTCTGGTCGGGCGTCGGCGGTCAGATCGACTTCGTATACGGCGCCTCGCTCTCCAAGGGCGGCAAGGCCATCATCGCCATGCCCTCGATCACCAACAAGGGGGTTTCGAAGATCTGCCCCACGCTGCTGGACGGCGCCGGCGTCGTCACCACACGCAACCACATCCACTGGTTCGTCACCGAGTTCGGCGCCGTCGACCTCTATGGCAAAACCATGCAGGAGCGTGCGCGGCTGCTGATCTCGATCGCCCACCCCTCGGCCCAGGAGGAGCTGGATCGCGCCGCTTTCGAGCGCTGGGGTTCGCACCACCACTACATCAAGAGCTACATGAAGTAGGGCAGCCCGGAAAATCGGAAAGACGAAGGTGGAAAGCAGACGCATCACGCCGGTCGGCTTTTCACCTTTCGTTTTTCACTCGCCCGAAAAGTTCTATCCGCCACATTCAAAGTCTCGCTTTATTTTGAGTCCCAAGACCAAAGGCTATCTCATCGGCGCCCTCGCCGCCGCGTCGTACGGCACCAATCCGCTCTTCGCGCTGCCGCTCTACCGGGCCGGCATGGATCCCGATTCGGTGCTCTTCTTCCGTTATTTGTTCGCGCTGCCGGTGCTGGGCATCATGCTCAAGGCCCGCGGGCGCAGCTTCCGGGTTCCGCGTCGCGACATCCCGCTGCTGGCGATCATGGGCTGGCTGGTGGCGCTCTCGTCGCTGACCCTATTTTTGAGCTACAACCACATGGACGCCGGCATCGCATCGACGCTGCTCTTCGTCTATCCCATTCTCGTCGCGCTCATCATGGCCGTCGGGTTCAAAGAGCAGTTCTCGCTCTCGACAGGACTCTGCATCCTGCTGGCTTGCGGCGGTATCGGGCTGCTCTACAAAAGCGGCGACGGTTCGACATTGAGCCTCACGGGCACCTTGCTGGTCTTCGCGTCGGCGCTCTCCTATGCGATCTACATCGTCGCGGTGAAGCAAACGCGGCTCAAGGATATTCCCACGCTCACCGTCACGTTCTACGTCCTCGCCGCAGGATTCCTGCTGTTTCTGCCCCGCGTCGGCTTCGGGCATTCGCTCCTCCTGCCCGACCGGTGGCCGCTGTGGGGCAACCTGCTGGCGTTGGCCGTCTTCCCGACCGCCGTTTCGTTTCTCTGCACCACGAGCGCCATTCAGTATATCGGGTCGACGCCGACGGCTATTCTCGGAGCTTTGGAACCGGTGACGGCCGTGTTCTTCGGGGTCGTCGTATTCGGCGAAGCATTCACCCTGCGCATCGGCTGCGGCATTCTGTCGATCATTCTGGCCGTGACGCTCATCGTCGCGGGCGACAACATCGGCGCCTATGCGGTTCATTTCCGCAAACTCTTTCCGCGGCGCGACCGCTGAACCGACTTCTGGACGAACGAAATTCGGCATGCGAAACCGACAATCGCACCTGTCCGTTTTTCGCACCATTCCGCCCTATTCCGACACATTCATGGCGGGAAACGGTCTTTTTATTATTCATTTAGTCCAAAATTTGCGGGGGGGGGAATTTTCGTATCTTTGCAACATCCGAACGATACGCTGGACGTTCGGAACTGGGATGAAGACGCAACTCACACCCCTTCGGGCATCGTCCGGATCGTTCGCGAATCCGGACGATGTTTTTCAATGCCCGCACGAGGAGACGCAAATTTTCGATTCGCGCGACGATATATGTTGAAATTTTGCTACCTTTGCAGTATAAAACCAATCCCGAACAGACATGGAATTCGAAGGAACAGTCTTCAAAATAATGCCCGTGACCAAAGGCACTTCGGCACGCGGCGACTGGCAGCGTCAAGATGTCGTCTTCGACTACAACGACGGCTCGACGTTCACCCGCAAAATCTGCGTGACGTTCTTCAACCGCCCCGACGACGTGGCCAAGCTCCGCGAAGGCTCGGCCTACAGCGTTTCGGTCAACGTCGAATCGCGCGAATACAACGGCCGCTGGTACACCGACATCCGCGCCTGGCGCCTCCAGCCCAAGCAGGCCGAGGCTCCCGCTGCAGCTCCGATGCCCGACATGCCGCCCCTGGCCGCCGAGGAACCCTCTTACGCCGCGGCGCCTGCCGCCTCGGAGGTCGACGACCTGCCGTTCTGAAAACACAGCAGAGAATAGCGAGCGACCCGATACCCATTCGGTTCGTCGAAAATTAAAATCCGCTCCTCTTTCGAGGAGCGGATTTTAATTTCAAACTGTTGCAGAATAATTACTCCGCCTTCTTCTCTTCGGCGGGAGCTTCGGGTTCCGGCTGCTCGTAGGGCATCACGTCGAGCAGCTCGACTTCGAACTCCAGCGCTTCGTTGGGGCCGATGTCGCGACCGGCACCGCGCGAACCGTAGGCCAGCTCGGCCGGGATCCACAGCGTGATCTTGCCGCCCTTGCCCACCAGCTGCATGCCTTCCGTCCAGCCCTTGATGACCCGGTTGAGCGGGAACTCCACCGGCTCGTCCTGGTCATAGCTGTCGGGGCGCTGCTGCTTGAGCATCTCCTGCTGCTCTTTCGAACGGTTCTTGTAGATCGAGCTGTCGAAAATCTTGCCGTCGCGCGTGCGACCCGTGTAGTGCACCCGCACCACGTCGCGGGGATCGGTAGCCTTCACCTGCTCGTCGCCGGCTTTCTTGATCTTGTAGAGAAGTCCCGACTCGGTCTTCTTCACGCCCGACTTCTTGGCGATCTTCTCCAGCCAGGCGGCCGACGCCTCGGCGCTCTCGGCAGGACGCTTCACCATGAAATAGTACTGCAGGTACTGGTTCACTTCGTCCTCGGTCATCTTGGCGTTCTTGTCGCGCACGTTCTGCATGGCTTCGCCGATCCAGACCGTCTGCAGCGGCAGCCCGCTCTGACGGATGTTGAAACCGATATCCGTACCAAAAGCCGTCGAAACCTCGGCGCGCTCCTCCTCGGACTCGAACATGTCGGGATCGGCCACGGGATACTCCACCTTGGTCGTGTCGCCCGATGCCAGGCGGATGCTGTCGGCCTCGGCACGCTTCCGGGCGATGGCCTCTACGCGCTGCGGACGCTTGGTCATGAAGTAGTCGCGCAGCGTCTCGATCGCTTCGTCGTGCGAAGTCGACACCTTGCCCAGAGCCACATCCTGAATGCTCTTCTCGACTGCTTTATAGTCGAAAGGCATGTCGCTCATCTGGTAAACCATGCCGTAGGCGATGTTGGCGCCCAAGGCATACGACAGCGTGTCGAATTCCGAGCGGCTGCCCTTGCACACCGTGCTCTTGCCGCCGCAACAGCCGACGGCCAGCGATGCTACCGCAGCGATCGTTGCGGCCAAAAGAATCTTTTTCATTGTTTTATCGTTGTTTAAATCCTGTTCGCAAATCGAAGCAAAGGTATAAAATAAACCCGAAATAAAAAAGCACCCCGGCACATAAGCGCCCCGGAAACCGGAAAAACGCATATCCCGGCCCGAAACGGACGCCTGCGCCGCCCGAACCTCATCGCGAACGATAGGCTCGGCCGGCGTATTTCTCGACGTCGAGCAACTCGATCTCGTAGAAAAGCGTCGCATTGGGCGCCACGCCCAGCGCGGCATCGCCCTCGGCGCCGTAGGCCGTGGCAGCCGGCAGCCAGGCGTCGATATGCCCGCCCTTGCCCACGAGCTTCACGCTCTCGCGCACGCCCTTGCGCAAGTCGCCCAAGGCGCAGCGCAACGTATCGCCCTGCTCGTAGGACGAGTACAGCTCCTTGCCGTCGGCCGTGCGGATCACATAGCGCAGCGACACCGTATCGCGGTCGGCGGTCGGCACGCGGTTCTGGTCGCCCACCTCGCCCACCGTGTAGGTCACGCCCGACGTCGTGCGAGCATACGAGCGGTTGGACTTGGCTATATCGGCCAGGAACCGCTCCTCGTAGGCCCGTGCCTTCTCGGGCAGCGTATGGTTCATGTACCGCAAATAGAAAGTCTCGGCCTCGGCCAACGACCATTTAGGCGCTCCGGACATCGCATCGCGAATTCCCTCGCAGAGCGCCGCCACGTTGAGCGTCGAATCCATCCGCAGGAGATTCAACCCGACGTTCATGCCGAGCACATAGGCCACCGAATCGGTGTCGGACTTGAGCTTGACGCTTCCGCCCCCGTTCTTCGAGCAGGCGACCCACGCGGCGGCCGTCAGGACGACGAAAAGCAGCCGTTTCATCGCTGCGGCTTTTTCGAGAAGATCACGATCGCCAGGCTGCCCGCCACGGCGGCGGCCGTCGACCCCATCAGAATGGCGATCTTGCCGCGGTCGATCAGGCCGGCATCGGTGTAGGCCAGCGAATCGACGAACAGCGACATCGTGAACCCGATACCGCCCAGGCAGGCCACGGCCAGCAGCATGCGCCACGTAGCCCCCTCGGGCATGACGGCCAGCTTGGTCTTGACGGCCAGCCAGCTGGCGGTGAAGATGCCCAGCGGCTTGCCCACCAGCAGACCGAAGAAGACGCCCATGCCCACCGAGCCGATCTCGGGCGAGAAGTGGAAGATGTTGATGTATTCGAGCGACGTGATTTCGACGCCGGCATTGGCCAGCGCGAAGATCGGCATGATGACGAACGTGACATACGGCGCCAACGCATGCTCCAGACGATAGCTCATGCCGGCCGAACGGGCGCCCAGCCGGGTCATCCGGCGCAGATAGAACCGATGCTCCTCGTTGGGGAAGGGTTCGTCGGAGGTTTCGACGGCCAGCAGATGATCCCGCAGCCAGCGCATCTTATGGGTGAAGTACTCCTTGCTGTAGCGCGGCTCCATGGGGATGAGCATCGCCATGGCCACGCCCGACAGCGTGGCATGCACGCCCGAATAGTAGAAAAGCCCCCACACCGCAATGGCGGGCACGAGGTAGAAGATCATGCGCTTCTCGCCCAGACGATGGATGACATAGACGCCGAGCATCACCAGCACCGCGATGAGCAGCAACCCCCACTGCAGCTCGCCGCCGTAGAAGAGCGCGATGACCAGGATAGCCCCCAGGTCGTCGGCGATGGCCAGCGCCGTGAGGAAAATCTTGAGCGACACGGGCACCCGGTCGCCGAGCATCGAGAGGATGCCCACCGCGAAAGCGATGTCCGTGGCCGTGGGGATTCCCCAGCCGTTGGCGGCCAGCGTCCCGTGGTTGAACAGGGCGAAGATCAGAGCCGGAGCGATCATACCGCCCGCAGCAGCCACCACCGGCAGGATCGCCTTGCGCACCGACGACAGCTGACCGTTGACCACCTCGCGCTTGATCTCCAACCCCACCGTGAAGAAGAAGACCACCATCAAACAGTCGTTGATGAACTTCTCGACGGTCATTCCGTGGGGGAACACCCAGTCGATCAATCCGCCGGGCGAATGGATGACCAGCGACAACTCGGTTTCGAGCAGATTGTGGTAATAGTGCCGAGTCAAGGGGATGTTGGCCAGCAACATGGCCACGACCACGCAGGCCAGCAGCACCACGCCTCCCGCCCAGGGAGCCTCCATGAAACCCCGGCTGCGCAACGAGAGCTTATGGCTGTTGCGCACCCATCGATACATTGAAAACAGACGCATAAAAATATTGGTTTATTCCGTTATTTCGTTTCGTTCACTCTTCGCCGCTTCGGCCGGACGCCGATTTTATGGCTATGCCGCACAGTTTCCACAGCACGCGGGCACCCGTGATGGCATCGATGCGCTCCTCGGGCGACGGCACGGTCTCCACCACGTCGAACCCCACGATGCGCCGCCCCGAACGGGCCACCGCATCGACCAGCCACATCGCCCGGTTGAAACTCAAACCGCCCGGCACCGGCGTACCGGTGTGGGGACAATGCTCTACAGAGAGGCCGTCGATGTCGAAGCTCACATAGACCTCCCGGGGCAGGCTCGCCACGATGCGGCGGCATTGCGCGTCCCACGTTTCGCCCCGGAATTCGGCGGCAGCAAGCGACAGATCGTCGAACAGCTCCACGCGCTCCGAAGCCAGCGCCGTTTCGCGCTCGCGCCGGCTGAAGTCGCGCACGGCCACCTGGGCGATCTTGCACACCTGCGGCACGTCGCGCAACACGTTGAACATGATCGAGGCGTGCGAGAACTCGAAACCCTCGTAAGCCTCGCGCAGGTCGCAATGGGCGTCGATATGCAGGATGCCGAAGCGCTCGTACTGCTCGCCCAGCGCCCGGATCAGCCCGTAGGGAGTCGAGTGGTCGCCGCCCACCAGCCCCACGATCTTGCCCTGCGCCAGCCAATGCCGCGCCTGGGCCTCGATATTGGCATTCATGGCGGCGCAGCCCTCGTTGATCCGCCGGATCTTGCGGGCCACGCTGTCGTCGTCGGGCGAACCGCCCGCTTCGAGGTGGCGGATCACCTTCTCGGCGTCGCTGCGCAGCCGCTGCGACTCCTCCTGCAGCGAATAGTCGACATCGGCTGTGGCGATGCCCTGCCGCCACGCGTCGGGCGACAGAGGATCGTAGAAATCGAGCTGCGTCGAGGCTTCGATCACCGCATCGGGGCCGTAGGCCGTACCGGCGCCGTAGGAAACCGTCACGTCCCAGGGTGCCGAGACGAGCACCAGAGCGGCCTCCTCCGGAGCGAAAGGAAGCCCGAAGTAGGTGCCGGTGTCGACCCCCACGCCGTCGGGATCGAAAAGATGCGCAGCCGCGATGTCCGCCATAATCTTATAAGAGGTATTCCATCCGTCCGCCCGGTTCTCGAAACCGGCAGGCGGTTATTATCCGGACAAAGGTACACATTATTTTGTTTTTTTCTACCTTTGAGGCTGCAATGAACCGCTCCGTCCGCAAATTCACCGTCGTCATCGACAGCGCCGTACCCTTTCTGCGAGGCGTGCTCGAACCCTGGGCCGAGGTGCGCTATGTGCCCGGCGCGGAGATCGCGCCCGACGTCGTACGCGACGCCGACGCTCTGATCGTGCGCACCCGCACCCGCTGCGACCAACGGCTGCTGGCCGGTTCGCGCGTGCGGATCATCGCCACTGCCACCATCGGATTCGGCCACATCGACACGGCCTGGTGCGCGCCCCGCGGCATTCTGGTCGCAACGGCCGCCGGCTGCAACGCCCGGGGCGTGCTCCAATGGGTAGCCG
>CAMWJM010000047.1 GCA_947174575.1 uncultured Alistipes sp.
CCGATGAAAGCCGATGCGTCGAACAACCGACGGGGTTTGAGCAAGAAGCAGAAAAGCGCCGCACGGAAAGCGACCGGGAAAGGACGGCCGCGGAGATCGGGTGCTCTTCGTTTGCCGCCGGCCTCGGAAATCAGCAGTCCGTATGCCAAAAAATACAGATTATTTGTACGGATTTAGGCGTGTTTTTTCTTCCGAATTTGTTATCTTTGCGTCGCGCGACACGATTGCATGGCAGACAAGCCGCGGGCAGAGCCGAATTTATTCGAGCTTTGCCGAGGCAAGAAAACCTGCACGAAGCAGAACAGAAAATACACGCATTAAGAATACTCTAAAATTTTTAGCGAAATGGCAGAAAAGAAATTCATTACGTGCGATGGCAACTACGCCGCAGCCCATGTAGCCTACATGTTCTCGGAAGTAGCCGCCATCTACCCCATCACCCCCTCCTCGACCATGGCCGAGCTGGTGGACGAGTGGGCCGCACAGGGCCGCAAGAACATCTTCGGCGAGACGGTGAAAGTGGTGGAAATGCAGTCGGAGGCCGGTGCCGCAGGCGCCGTGCACGGTTCGCTGCAGAGCGGCGCCCTGACCTCGACGTTCACCGCGTCGCAGGGTCTGCTGCTGATGATCCCCAACATGTACAAGATCGCCGGCGAGCTGCTGCCGGGCGTGTTCCACGTCTCGGCCCGTGCGCTGGCCGCACAGTCGCTCTCGATCTTCGGCGACCACCAAGACGTGATGGCCGCCCGTCAGACGGGTTTCGCCATGCTGGCCACCTCGTCGGTGCAGGAGGTCATGGACTTGGCGGGTGTCGCGCACATCGTGTCGCTCAAGGCCCGCGTGCCGTTCCTGCACTTCTTCGACGGCTTCCGCACCTCGCATGAGATCCAGAAGATCGAGTTGATCGACGAAGCTGCCCTGACCTCCATGCTCGACCGCGACGCTCTGAAGCGCTTCCGCGCCCAGGCGCTGAACCCCGAGCACCCCGTCACGCGCGGTACGGCCCAGAACCCCGACATCTACTTCCAGACCCGCGAGGCTTCGAACAAGTTCTACGACGCCGTGCCCGACATGGTGGCCGACGCCATGAAGCAGATTTCGCAGATCACGGGCCGCGAATACAAGCCCTTCACCTACTACGGCGCCGCCGATGCCGAAAACATCGTCGTGGCCATGGGTTCGGTGACCGAAACCCTCAAGGAGACGATCGACTACCTGCAGAAGCAGGGCAAGAAGGTCGGCCTGATCACCGTGCACCTCTACCGTCCGTTCTCGGAGAAGTATTTCTTCGACGTCGTGCCCGCTTCGGTCAAGCGCGTCTGCGTGCTCGACCGCACCAAGGAGCCGGGCGCCGAGGGCGAACCGCTGTACCTCGACGTGAAGTCGATGTTCTACGGCAAGAAGCTGCAGCCCCAGATCATCGGCGGCCGCTACGGCCTCTCGTCCAAGGACACCACGCCGGCGCAGATGCTGGCCGTGTTCGAGAACCTGGCCGCCGCGCAGCCCAAGGATCACTTCACGGTGGGTATCCACGACGACGTGACGAACTTGTCGCTTCCCGTCGGCGAGGAGATCTCGCTCGCCAAGCCCGGCACGTTCGAAGCTCTCTTCTTCGGTCTGGGCGCCGACGGTACGGTGGGTGCCAACAAGAACTCGATTAAGATCATCGGCGGCACGACCAACAAGTATTGCCAGGCCTACTTCTCCTACGACTCGAAGAAATCGGGCGGCTACACCTCGTCGCACCTGCGCTTCGGCGACCTGCCCATCACGTCGCCCTACCTGGTCACGACGCCCGACTTCGTGGCCTGCCACGTGCCGTCGTACGTCGACAAATACGATGTGCTGAAAGGCCTGAAGAAAGGCGGTTCGTTCCTGCTCAACTCGGTGCACGACGCCGAGACCACCTGCAAGACGCTGCCCGACCACATGAAGGCATATCTGGCCAAGAACAACATCAACTTCTACATCATCAACGCCACGAAGATCGCCGCTGAACTCGGCTTGGGTTCGCGCACGAACACGATCATGCAGTCGGCATTCTTCAAGATCGCCAACGTGATTCCGTTCGAGAAGGCCGTGGAGGAGATGAAGCACGCCATTCTGAAGTCCTACGGCAAGAAGGGCGAGGACATCGTCAACATGAACTACGCGGCCGTCGACGCCGGCGGCAACGCCGTGGTGAAGATCGACGTGCCGGCCGAGTGGGCCTCGATCGAGGTCAAGGCTGCGGCCCACACCGTCGACATGGCGCGTCCGGAGTTCGTGCGCAACATCGTCGATCCGATCAACGCCCTGAAGGGCGACGACCTGCCCGTCTCGGCATTCAACGGCCGTGAGGACGGCACCTGGGACAACGGCACCGCCGCCTGGGAGAAGCGCGGCATCGCCGTCAACGTGCCCGAGTGGCAGATCGACAACTGTATCCAGTGCAACCAGTGCGCCTATGTCTGCCCCCACGCCGCGATCCGTCCGTTCCTCGCCACCGAGGCCGAGGCCGCCGCATCGGGTGCCGAGTGGAAGCAGGGCTTGGGCGAAACCAAGGAGTACAAGTTCCGCATCCAGGTGTCGCCGCTCGACTGTACGGGTTGCAACAACTGCGTCGACGTCTGCCCGGCCAAGGAGAAGGCTCTGGTGATGAAACCGCTCGAATCGCAGATGAAGCAGGCCGAGAACTGGGATTATATCACCAAGAACGTCGGCTACAAGGAGGTCGTCGACAAGACCAAGTCGGTGAAGAACCTGCAGTTCGCACAGCCTCTGTTCGAGTTCTCGGGTGCCTGCGCCGGCTGCGGCGAAACGCCCTACATCAAGGCTATTTCGCAGCTCTTCGGCGACAAGATGATGGTGGCCAACGCCACGGGCTGTACCTCGATCTACTCGGGTTCGGCCCCCTCGACGCCCTACTGCACCAACGCCAAGGGTCAGGGTCCCGCCTGGGCCAACTCGCTCTTCGAGGACAACGCCGAATTCGGTCTGGGTATGCACGTCGGCATCGAGAAGCTGCGCGACCGCATCCAGAACACCATGGAAGATGCAATTGCCAACTGCACCAAGTGTTCCGAGGAACTCAAGGGTGTCATGAAGGAGTGGATCGCCGCACGCGGTTCGTCGAGCGCCTCGGCCGAGGTGACGGCACGTCTGCTGCCGATGCTGGAGGCCTGCGGCTGCGACTACTGCAAGAAGATCCTCGAAATGAAAGACTGGCTCGTCAAGAAGTCGCAGTGGATCATCGGCGGCGACGGCTGGGGCTACGACATCGGCTACGGCGGTGTCGACCACGTGCTGGCTTCGGGTCAGGATGTCAACATTCTGGTCGTCGACACGGAGGTTTACTCCAACACCGGCGGTCAGTCGTCGAAGTCGACGCCCGTGGGTGCCGTGGCGAAGTTCGCGTCGAGCGGCAAGCGCATCCGCAAGAAAGACCTGGGCGCCATGGCCATGACCTATGGCTATGTATATGTAGCGCAGGTTTCGATCGGTGCGTCGCAGCAGCAGCTGTTCAACGTGCTCAAGGAGGCCGAGGCTTATCCCGGCCCCTCGCTGGTGATCGCCTACGCTCCCTGCATCAACCACGGCATTAAGGGCGGCATGACCCGCACGCAGACCGTGGGCAAGGAGGCCGTGGCTTGCGGCTACTGGCACCTGTGGCACTACAACCCGCAGCTCGAGGAGCAGGGCAAGAACCCGTTCGTGCTCGACTCCAAGGAACCCGACTGGTCGAAGTTCCAGGACTTCCTGAAGAAAGAGGTGCGCTACACCTCGCTGCAGAAAGCATTCCCCGCCGAGGCCGAAGAACTCTTCCAGGCTGCCGAGCAGAACGCCAAGTGGCGCTACAACGGCTACAAACGCCTCTCGGCGATCGAATACTAAACCGATATTCGACCCTATTCATGCGAGCCGCACCCCGAAAAGGGTGCGGCTTTTTAATGCGACCTCCCGATCGCCATAGGCCGATCCGCGTTATCTATGCGCTCCTGTTTCTGCGTTCAAATCGTTATTTTGCCTATTCGGTTATATTCCGTATATTTGCGACACTTTTAAAACACGCTATTTATGAAACCTATTCTCGCAGCACTGCTGCTGACTTTGACTGCCTGCTGCTGCATGCAGCACGACAAACCCCTGGAGGGCACGACCTGGAAACTCACCTCGCTGGAGGGCATTCCCGCAGCGGCGATCGCCGCCGAAGAAGATGCTTTCACGCTCGAATTCGACGTCAAGGAAGCGATGCTGGCCGGCCGCACCGACTGCAACCGCTTCTTCGGCCCCTACACGGCGGAAGGCCGCACCCTGACGCTGGGCGAAATGGGCATGACCCGCATGGCCTGCCCCGACATGGAGCACGAAAACGCCTTCATGCAGATGCTGGAGCACGTGACCGCCTATGCGATCGAGGGCGACCGCCTCACCCTGCTTGCCGGCGACGAGCCGCTGGCCGAATTCAAAGCCGTAGAGTTGAAATAACGGAAAAATTCAATAACCTCAAAATACCGACAACTTCGATTATCCCCGGGTGACAGCTTAGAAG
Organism: uncultured Alistipes sp.; assembly: GCA_947174575.1. Taxonomy (GTDB): domain Bacteria; phylum Bacteroidota; class Bacteroidia; order Bacteroidales; family Rikenellaceae; genus Alistipes. The sequence continues at coordinate 4,532 of CAMWJM010000047.1, forward strand.
GCTGTTGCTCGATGATCCGCGAAATATCTTTCGGCGATTCCGGATAGCAAGGCTGCTATCCGGAATTTTTATTTCCCCATATCGCGAAAAGTAAATAACCCGCTCTTAAATCCGGGCAATCAATTGCAAGGTATACCTATCTAATAAGAATGGCAGATTTCTTAACTTTGCGCCGTGAAAAAACGAGTTGTGATTTCTGCGATAGACCAATACGTTATTGATGCCGTGCGTAAGGAACGTCGTGCACAAAACGTGTCCCAAGCCATGCTCGGGGCGTGGATCGGTGTAAGCAGAGGATTTATAAGTCAAGTCGAAAGCTCCAAAACTCCGACGAAATACAGCTCCAAGCACCTCAATGAAATTGCCAAATTTTTAGGTTGCTCGCCTCGGGATTTCCTACCGAAAGAACCTCTATAACGATAACGCTATTTGGCTTCTGCAGCTCTACGAGCTGCGCGGGCCGCAGCCTCCCCCCGCGGAGGCCCGCAAAAAAAACGCGTGCCCCGCAGGCCGCGGCAACCGCAACCGACTCCCATAACCCTGCGCTTAATTGAAACCCACGCCCTGTTATACGTGAGTATACTCATGTATATAAGAGCGTGCGCAATGGCACGTTTTTTAGTTTTGTATAATCAAACGTCGCCGCATGAAATCACCTATCGACATATATATTATCGACGCTATCCGGAAAAAGCGGATGGAGCAGCATGTGTCGCAGGCGATGTTGGCCAGTTTCATCAATGTTTCGAAGGGATTCATCGGCATGGCCGAGAGTCCGAAGTACGACATCAAGTACAACGTGCGGCATCTGAATGAGATCGCCAAGTTTTTGGGGTGTTCGCCTCGGGATTTTCTGCCCGAGAAACCATTGTAATTTATGGGGATGCTGCGTCGGGAATATATCGTAAGGGCCGGGGCGGCGATTTTGTTTTGTTGCGCGATTCGGGTCGTCGCGGCCCAGAAGATCGGGATCGCCTATTGCGATGTCGATCATTTGTACGACACCGTGCCGGCGCTTTTCTACGACGACAGCGATTACACGCCGCAGGGGCGGTTGAAGTGGAATTCGGAGCGTTACCGCCGCAAAATCGCACAGGTCGCCGCTTTGGCCGATTCGTTGACACTGCCGATCGTCGCACTATGGGGCGTGGAGAACGAAGCCGTGGTGCGCGACATCTCCGCAGCATGCCGCAACGATTACTCTTATCTCCATCGCACGCTCAACTCGCTGGACGGCATGGATTTCGCACTGCTCTACTTCCCCGACATCTTTGCACCGCACTACGTGGAGCCGGGGCGTCGCTACCTCTATGTCGAGGGCACGCTTCGGCGGCCTGCGGGGCGCGGACATCCGAGAAACCGGGTACGCGTCGACACGCTGGGGTTGTTGCTGTGCAGCGAAACCCGCATGGCCCGTTGGGTGGCGGCCGATCTGCGCGAGGAGCGGCCCGGAGCACGACTCGTAGCGCTGGGACGCCTGCCCGCCGAGGGGTTGGAAAGTTGCGGACTGCGCGATGCCCACGCCCGGCAGGAGCATCTGGGCCGCGGCAACATCCGCAGCAACGGAGGCTGGCGCATGCGCGATCGGGCGGCCGTCGACACGGCGTGGCGCATCGACCGGGGCGAAATCTACATCCGCCGGTTTCTGCTCGACGCCGCAGCCATACAGCCGCTGGCGACCTACGACCGGCGCCGCTATCGCGGCGGCACGAGTTATGCGCTGCCGGTGTATGTATATCTGGAGTGACCGAGCGATCATACGTTACCGATACATGTCTATTTAAAGCAACCGAGCGCTCATAAGCTGCCGGTATATGTCTATGTTAGAATGACAGTGCTATGCGAGCTAAATCATTTTAGCAGTGTCATTAAATCATTTTAGCACTTCGTTTTCCCTGAAGTCGGCACTTTCTCGCGGGCTATGCGGCATTCATTTGGAAAAGCGGAATAATTTTGTTAAATTCGCAATCCGCCACACGCGAACAAACGAAATTCACAACATAAATAGAGAAAATTATGGCAGACGTTAAACGGGTCTACACCTTCGGCAACAAGGAGGCCGAAGGAAACGGCAAAATGCGCGAACTGCTCGGCGGCAAGGGTGCCAACCTCGCGGAGATGAATCTCATCGGCATCCCCGTGCCCCCGGGCTTCACCATCACCACGGAGGTGTGCACGGAGTATTACCAGCACGGCAAGCAGGCCGTGATCGAAATGCTGCGCCCCGAGGTGGAAAAAGCGATGAAGAACATCGAGCGCCTGACGGGCATGCAGTTCGGCGACAAGGAGATGCCGCTGCTGGTGTCGGTACGTTCGGGCGCCCGGGCTTCGATGCCGGGCATGATGGACACGATCCTGAACCTGGGTATGAACGACCAGGCCGTCGAAGCCGTGGCCAAGCGTACGGGCAACCCCCGTTTCGCATGGGACTCGTATCGCCGCTTCGTGCAGATGTACGGCGACGTCGTGCTGGGCATGAAACCCGCCTCGAAAGAGGATCACGACCCGTTCGAGGAGATCATCGACACGATGAAGGAGAAGCGCGGCGTGAAGAACGACACCGAGCTGACGACCGACGATCTGAAAGAGCTGGTCAAGAACTTCAAGGCCGCCGTCAAGAAGCAGACGGGCGAGGATTTCCCGACCAATCCGTGGGATCAGCTGTGGGGCGCCATTTGCGCCGTCTTCGGCTCGTGGATGAACGAACGCGCGATCCTCTACCGCAAGCTCAACAACATCCCCGCCGAGTGGGGCACGGCCGTCTCGGTGCAGGCGATGGTCTTCGGCAACATGGGCCAGAACTCCGCGACGGGCGTAGCGTTCTCGCGCGACGCCGCGACGGGCGAAAACATCTTCAACGGCGAGTACCTCATCAACGCGCAGGGCGAGGACGTCGTAGCCGGCATCCGCACCCCGCAGCAGATCACCATCGAGGGCTCGAAGCGCTGGGCCAAAGCCCAGAACATCTCGGAGGAGGAGCGCAAGTCGAAATACCCCTCGCTCGAAGAGGTGATGCCCGACGTCTACAAGGAGCTGGACGACATCCAGCACCACCTGGAGAAGTACTTCACCGACATGCAGGACATCGAGTTCACCATCCAGGACGGCAAGCTCTGGATGCTGCAGTGCCGCAACGGCAAGCGCACGGGCGCCGCGATGGTCAAGATCGCGATGGACATGCTGCGCGAGGGGCTCATCGACGAGAAGACCGCCGTGCTGCGCTGCGAACCCGCGAAGCTCGACGAGCTGCTCCACCCCGTCTTCGACAAAAAGGCAATCGCCGGGGCACAGGTCATCACCAAAGGTCTGCCCGCCTCGCCCGGTGCCGCCACGGGGCCCGTGGTCTTCTTCGCCGACGATGCCGAGAAGACCTTCGCCCAGACGGGTCAGAAAGCCGTGCTGGTGCGTATCGAGACCTCGCCCGAAG
>CAMWJM010000048.1 GCA_947174575.1 uncultured Alistipes sp.
GCCCCCGACAACGAGATCAAACCCATTCTGGGCTGCGAGGTCTATGTGGTGAAGAACCGTTTCGAGAAAGACAAGGACGAGAAGGCGGGCGACCACGTGATTCTGCTGGCCAAGAACCTCGAAGGCTACCACAACCTCTGCAAAATGGTCTCCTACTCCTTTACGGAGGGGTTTTATTATAAGCCGCGCGTCGATAAGCAGCTGCTCGAACAGTATCACGAGGGATTGATCTGCTGCTCGGCGTGTCTGGGCGGCGAGTTGCCGCAGGCCATCATGCGCAACGATCGGGCCGAGGCCGAGCGCGTGGTGCAGTGGTTCAAGGGCATTTTCGGTGACGACTACTACCTCGAACTCCAGCTCCACCCCTCGGGCGATCCGCAGAAAGACGCCGACGTCTACGAGAACCAGTTGCGCGTCAACAAGGTGCTGTTGGAGCTGGCGACCCAGTATGGGGTGAAATACATCTGTTCGAACGACGTGCACTTCATTCTGGCCGAGGATGCCGTGGCGCACGACCACCTGATCTGCCTCAATACGGGGCGCGATCTGGACGATCCCAAGCGTATGCGCTATACGTTCCAGGAGTATCTCAAGTCGCCCGAGGAGATGGCGGCCCTCTTTCCGGAGCATCCCGAGGCGTTGGCCACGACGGTGGAGATCGCCGACAAGTGCGAGACCTATTCGCTGACGCACGCGCCTTTGATGCCCAACTTCCCGCCGCCCGACGATTTCCCGCTGGAGCTGGAGGAGCTGCGCGCGTCGTTCGTCAAGAAACAGGAGGACAAGGAGCTGCTCGCCCGGATCGAGGCGTGCGGTACGGTCGGCGAACTGGAGACCCTCGTGGCCGGGGATAAGGAGCTGGCCGATGCTTTGATGGTCGCCAAGCAGTTCTGCTATCTGAAAGACATCACCTACAAGGGTGCGCACCGGCGCTATGGCGAGGTGCTGGACGAGAAGGTCGAGGCCCGGTTGAAATACGAGCTGGAGACTATCGAGTGGATGGGGTTCCCGGGCTACTTCCTCATCGTGTGGGACTACATCCGTGCGGCGCGCGAAATGGGCGTGTCGGTAGGTCCCGGGCGTGGATCGGCGGCCGGTTCGGTGGTGGCCTACTGTTTGAAGATCACCAACATCGACCCGTTGCAGTACGATCTGCTGTTCGAGCGTTTCCTCAATCCCGAGCGTATCTCGCTGCCCGATGTCGACGTCGATTTCGACGAGGACGGCCGGGCCGACGTGTTGCGCTACTGCGTGGAGAAATACGGGCAGAAGCGCGTGGCCCAGATCGTGACGTTCGGCACCATGGCGCCCAAGATGGCGATCAAGGACGTGGCCCGCGTACAGAAACTGGCCCTCTCGGAGAGCGACCGTCTCTCGAAGCTGGTGCCCGACAAGATCACGCCCGACAAGAAACACGGCGAAACGCCGTTCGACTTCGTGTACAAGGAGTCGCCCGAGCTGGCGGCCGAGCGCGAATCGCCCAACCAGTTGATCCGCAACACGCTGAAGTATGCCGAGAAGCTGGAGGGGTCGATCCGTCAGACCGGCGTGCACGCCTGCGGCGTGATCATCGGGCAGGACGACCTGGAGAAGTTCGCGCCGATGGCCATAGCCAAGGACGCCGAACTGAACGTGGTGGAGTTCGAGGGCAAGGAGGTCGAGAGCGTGGGCTTGATCAAAATGGACTTCCTGGGGTTGCGCACCCTCTCGATCATCAAGGATGCCGTGGGCAACGTCAAGTCGGTGCGCGGCGAGGAGGTGGACATCGACGACATCCCGCTCGACGATGCCCCGACCTACGAGGTCTTCGCCCGCGGCGAGACGACGGGGCTGTTCCAGTTCGAGTCGCCGGGCATGAAAAAACACCTCAAGAACCTGAAGCCCAATCGTTTCGAGGACTTGATCGCCATGAATGCCCTCTATCGACCCGGCCCGATGGAGTATATCCCGAGTTTCATCGCCCGCAAACAGGGCCTCGAACCGGTGACCTACCCCATTGCCGACATGGAGGAGTATTTGAGCGACACCTACGGCATCACCGTCTACCAGGAGCAGGTGATGCTGCTGTCGCAGAAACTCGCCGGTTTCACGGGTGGCGAGGCCGACACGCTGCGCAAGGCCATGGGTAAGAAGAAGCGCGACGTGCTGGACAAGATGAAGCCCAAATTCCTGGCAGGATGCCGCGAGCGCGGGCACGACATGGCCGTGTGCGAGAAGATTTGGGGCGACTGGGAGGCGTTCGCGTCGTATGCGTTCAACAAATCGCACTCGACGTGCTACGCCTATGTGGCTTACCAGACGGGCTATCTGAAAGCGCACTACCCCTCGGAATTCATGGCGGCGCTGCTCAGCCGAAACCTGGCCGATATCAAGCAGCTGACGCTTTATATGAACGAGTGCAAGCGCATGGGTATCCGTGTGTTAGGCCCCGACATCAACGAGTCGATGCGCACCTTCTCGGCCAACCTCCAGGGCGACGTACGCTTCGGATTGGCGGCCGTGAAGGGTGTGGGCGAAGCGGCTGTCGACAGCCTGATCGCCGAGCGTCGGGAAAACGGGCGATTCAAGGACATCTACGACTTGATGGAGCGGGTCAACTTCACGGTGGTCAACCGCAAATGTTTCGAGAATCTGGCCTATGCCGGGGCATTCGACTCGATCACGGGCTTCCACCGCGGCAAGTTCTTCGGCGCCGATCTGCGCGATGCCAACAGCATGTCGTTCATCGAGTTGTTGATCCGCTACGGCCAGCGCTACCAGGCCGAGAAGAACAACGCCCAGCAGAGCCTGTTCGGCGGAGGCGGTCAGATCGACATCCAGCGCCCCGTGTTGCCGGCCTGCGCCGACTGGAGCCAGCTGGAGACGCTGGCCAAGGAGCGCGAGATGATCGGTCTTTATCTTTCGGCCCACCCGCTCGACGACTATAAGGTCATCATCGACCACATGTGCAAGACGCAGCTTTCCGACCTCGAAAACCTCGAAGCCCTGCGCGGGCAGGAGGTGGCCGTGGCGGGCATGGTGGTGAATGTGCAGAATCTGGTCTCCAAAAGCGGCAAGCCGTGGGGCAAATTCATGCTGGAGGACTACAACGGCACGCACGAATTCACCCTGTTCAGCAAGGACTACGAGAATTTCCGCAAATATCTGTTTTCCGACTACTTCCTCTTCATCCGGGGCAAGGTGCAGCCGCGCCCCTACAACGACCAGGAACTGGAATTCAAGATCATCTCGATGGTGCAGCTGCAGGAGCTGCGCGATACGATGATCAAGGAGATGAGCGTGCAGCTCCCCGTGGGCGAAGTGACGCCCGACATGGTACGGGAGTTGACCGAAAAGGTGCGCGAAGCGAAAGGCGAAACGGTGCTGCGGTTCAACGTTTACGACCCGGCGACGGGCGTTTCGATCCGGTTGTTCTCGAAGAGCCACAAGGTGAGCCTCACGCAGTCGCTGGTGGGGTATCTGGATGAAAACGAAATAAAATATTCCATAGCATAAACGACAAAATCAAAATCAATATCAATATATTGCATGTATTATATCATGTTTTAGTACAATAATTTCAATATTTATATTTATTATGGCTTTAATCATTGACAAAGACAATTTCCAGGAGGTCATCTCGCAGGAGAAGCCTGTGGTGATCGATTTTTGGGCCGAGTGGTGCGGCCCCTGCCGTATGATCGCTCCGATCGTGGAGGAGCTGGCCGCCGAGTACGAGGGCAAGGTGGTGATCGGCAAGTGCGACGTGGAGGACAACGACGACATCACCATGAAATACGGCGTGCGCAACATCCCCACGATCATCTTCCTTAAGGGCGGCGAGGTGGTCGACAAGCAGGTCGGCGCCGTGTCGAAAGATGCGTTGAAAGCCAAAATCGAAAATTTGCTGTAAGGATGATCCGCTGTGTCGATTTCCACGGCTTGCAGGCCGTGGAGTTTAGCAAGGGCGACTATACGGCGCTTTTGGTGCCGTCGGTGGGTGCCAATCTGGTGCGGCTGGCCCACACGCGACTGGGCGTGGAAATCCTGCGTACGCCCGCGGCCGACGAGGTGGAGACCTTCAGAAGCCGGCCCCAGATTTTCGGTTTGCCGATTCTGTTTCCGCCCAACCGCATCGAGGACGGCCGCTACCTATTCGACGGCCGCACCTATCAATACCCGATCACCATTGAAAAGGAGCACAACTACCACCACGGCATCCTGAAAAGTCAGCCGTTTGCGGTGTCGAAAGCCGTGGAGACCGACGACGAGGTGTCGATCGAATGCCGCTACTACTCGAATGCGGCGTGCGACGCGATCTTCCGCGACTTCCCGCACGAATTCAAGAGCAAGATCGTCTACCGCCTCACGGCCGAGGGGCTGGAGCAGGAGGTGGTTTTCTCCAACCGCAGCCGCACGCCGATGCCCGTAGGCGTCGGATTCCATACGCCGCTGCGCATCCCGTTCGCCGGCGGTGCGGATGCCGATTATGTGATGCGCGCGGCAGTCGGAGAACAGGTTGAGCTGAACGATCGTAATCTGCCTACGGGTAAGAAGTTGCCGTTGTCGGAGCAATTCGCGAAATTGCGCGACGGCGGGTTGCGGGTCACCGGTTGCGAGGCGATCGAAGCGGGCTTCACGCTCCTCGAAATCGAGGTCGACGGCAAGCCGTTCCGCGGTGCGCTGGTCGAAAATGTACAGACCGGCGTCCGCACGTTCTACGAGGTCGACTCCCAGACGACCTACTGGACGATCTGGAACAACGGCGGGCAGGTGCCCTACTGCTGCCCCGAGCCGCAGTCGTGGACGACCAATGCGCCCAATGCCGCCGACCCGGCCGCTGCCGGATTCCGGTCGATCGCGCCGGGCGACAAGTGGCGGATGAAATTCAAGCTCTATGCGAAATAGAAGCTGCCGCCGAATATCGTTGTGTAAGGCTGCCCGACATATGTCGGGCAGCCTATTTTTTGATCGGGCGGCGCTTACGCGTCTCATTTTCCGGCAATCGTGCCGCCGGAATGGGCGAAGCGTGCGCCGTTTGTCAGTCGTTTCTGCCAGAATGGCAGATCGGGGGCGTTGGCACACCGTTTGTGCTCGAAAAGCGAGGCCGCGAGGAAAGCCGGGAATTTCCGGTTATGCCGAGGGCGGCCGAACCGGCATGAATGTGACAAACAAAAAATAATGGAAAACGCTGCTATGAAAAACGGAAAAATCGGAGTGACGACGGAGAACATCTTTCCCGTCATCAAAAAGTTCCTCTACTCGGATCATGAAATCTTCCTGCGCGAGTTGATCTCCAACGCCGTGGATGCCACCCAGAAGCTGAAAACCCTCTCGTCGATCGGCGAAATGCAGGGCGAGCTGGGCGATCTGTCCGTGCGGGTGGCGGTCGACAAGGAGCAAAAGACCTTGAGCGTGACCGACCGCGGCATAGGCATGACGGCCGACGAGGTGGACAAATACATCAACCAGATCGCCTTTTCGGGAGCCGAGGAGTTTATGGCCAAATACCAGAACCAGCCCATCATCGGCCACTTCGGACTGGGTTTCTACTCGTCGTTCATGGTGGCCGACAAGGTGGAAATCTTCACGCAGTCGTTCCGCGAGGGCACGAAAGCCGTGCATTGGAGTTGCGAGGGTACGCCCGAATTCGACATGGAGGAGCTGTCCGAGCAGCGCGACCGCGGCACGACGATCGTGCTGCACCTCTCCGAGGATGCGCTCGAATATGCCGAGCAGTCGAAAGTCGACGAACTGCTGAAAAAATACTGCCGCTTCCTGCCCGTGCCCATCGTTTCGGGCAAGGTGAAAGAGTGGAAAGACGGCAAGTATGTCGACACCGACAAAGACAATGTCATCAACGACATTGATCCGCTCTGGACGCGCAAGCCCACGGAGATCACCGAGGTGCAGTACAAGGAGTTCTACCGCGAACTCTATCCGATGAGCGAAGACCCGCTGTTCTACATTCATCTGAACATCGACTATCCGTTCCACCTGACGGGTATTCTCTACTTCCCGAAGATCCGCAACAACTTCGAGATTCAGAAGAATAAGATTCAGCTCTACTCCAACCAAGTCTATGTGACGGATCAGGTGGAGGGCATTGTGCCGGAGTACCTGACGCTGTTGCACGGCGTGATCGACTCGCCCGACATCCCGCTCAACGTGTCGCGCAGCTATTTGCAGAGCGACAGCAACGTGAAGAAGATTTCGAGCTACATCACCCGCAAGGTGGCCGACCGCCTGCAGGAGCTGTTCACGACCATGCGCGCCGACTACGAGGCCAAGTGGGACGATCTGAAGATCTTTATCCAGTATGGCATTCTGACCGACGAGAAGTTCGCCGAGAAAGCCGCGGATTTCATGCTGTGGAAAAATGTCGACGGCAAATATTTCACGGCCAAGGAATACACCGAGTTAGTCAAGGAGAACCAGACCGACAAGAACAAAAACGTGGTGTTCCTCTATGTGGATGACGCCGAGGAGAAGCACACGTTCCTCGAAGCAGCTAAAAATAAAGGTTATGACGTGCTGGAAATGAACGGGCAACTCGACAGCCACTATATCAACTGGTACGAGTCGAAGAACCAGGACACGCGCTTCGTGCGGGTGGATAGCGACGTGGTGGACAAGCTCATCCAGAAAGACGAACAGCTGAAAATGGCGCTCACCGAGGCGCAGCAGGAGATTCTGACTCCGGTATTCGAGAGCCAGATGCCCGTCGACGAGAAAATCCGCTACAACATCGCGTTCGAAGCGATGTCGGCAGACGAAGCGCCCGTAGTCATCACGCAGAACGAATTCATGCGCCGCATGAAGGAGATGGCCCAGGCGGGTGGCGGCGGCATGAGCCAGTTCTACGGTCAAATGCCCGACAACTTCACCATTGCGGTGAATGCCAACCACCCGATCGTCGCCGACATTCTGGCCGACGTGGAGAAAGCCTATGGCGACAAGCTCAAGTCGATCACCAAGAAGATCGAGGCCGCGGTGAGCGAAGAAAAACGCTTCGACGAGGTGGTCAAGGATAAAAAGGAAGAGGAGTTGAGCGCCGAGGAGAAGTCGATGCGCGAGGAGCTGTCGAAGAAAGTGGTGACGCTGCGCGACGAGCGCAACGAGCGTCTCCGGAAAATCGGCGGCGACAACCGCCTGGTGCGTCAGATCATCGACCTGGCGCTGCTGACCAACGGCATGCTCAAGGGCAAGAACCTCACCGACTTCATCCAACGTTCGATTACGCTGATCGGGAAATGACGGGCCGAAGCGAGTCTAAAAAAGAGGAGCAGTTTCAAATCTGCTCCTCTTTTTTTGTCTTTTATTTGAATAGGTTTAATAAGTCCTCTTCGAATTTCCCCGTAGAATAACAGGGTGCAGCTTGTTCGATAATATTCGTTGTTAAATTTACGGGGTTGAATACGGATATGGATTTGTATCCGGATATTCCTCCTAAATTGACACTTATATAGCTTTTCCCATTCTCCTGTTTTCGGACTCTAATATTAAAAGAGCACTGAACTTTACCTCTGACAAATTTTTTCTCATAAGGAAAAACAAACCAGGCATTTCTATCAAGTATTCTTCCTTGTTCGTCTTCTATTGAGATGCGTGATTCGGGAATATTCACACTATTTGCCACGACAATGCCACTTGCTTTTTCTAAAGTTGCAATAGGAATGTTATTTTCGGCAAAAAAGTCTATAACACGATTCCAAACATCTTCAAAAGAAGAATTTGTTTCAATAGACGTTACTACATCATAATTTCCCCTCAATCTATACACTTTCTGTGAACAAGAGGATAAACAACAGATTGCGGTTAAGGTCAATGCCACATACAAAAGTTTTGTTTTCATACTTAGTTGTTTTATAAGTTTTGTGCAATAGTGCCTTACTTCTTTGACAATGCACAAAAAAAGAGCGCAGTGCCAATCCTCACGTCCCGAGGGTTCCTACGCCCTAC
>CAMWJM010000049.1 GCA_947174575.1 uncultured Alistipes sp.
AGCAGCTCGCCGACTTCAAGCGCCGCAAGCACACCAACATGGCCGTCGACAAGCATGGCCGCGACGTCTTCCTGGCCGACACGAGCTATGCCCTCACGTTGGCACAGGAGAATTTCAAAGATATTCGCTTCTCGTTCGCCAGCGAATTTTAACCGCTGTTCGGCGAACTTCGGTTTCGGTGTTCCGCGTGAAAAAACAGCAGGGAATCTCACGATTGCCTGCTGCCCCCGGAGGTTGCCCTCCTAAAACTACTAACCCAAACTTAAATAAATGAAGAAACCTCACTGCGGTTGCTGATCCGCAGTTGACTCTTCAAGAGCAAAGCCCGTGCCAAACGGCGACTCGGCTACTCCGAATCGCCGGAAACGGCCTTTTGCCGTATTTTTGCATCCGAAAACGGAATCAATGGCTGCCCGGCTGCAGTTCGGCGGGCAACACTTCGTAGACGTTCTTCGATCGCACGCTGTAACGCGTCCAATCGTTGAAATTGCAATGGCGCACCACCCACGCCGGATAGGGACTCCACACGATTTTGCGCAGAGGCAGGGCGCTTTTGTCCGCCAGGTCGGGATCGGTGGAGAGCACCACGACCTGCCGCTGCTTGGCGGTCAGCGTGCGGGCGCTCTTTTCGAGGGACTCGATCGTGTCGAAATGCAGGTTGTCGCAATTGCGCGGCATGTAGAACCGGGTTTCGACGATGCGGGGTTCGAGTACGTATTGCGGCCAACTGTAATAGTTTTTCTCGGTCGCCAGATTCAGCGCCACCACTTCGCTCTTGTCGGCGCAATAGCGATCCATCATGCGATAGAAATAGATGTCGGCCGGGTCTTGCACCACGACGAAAAGGATCGCCGCGCTGTTGAACGCCAGCATGATCCCCACGATCCAGCGACGCAACTTCTCGGAGATCGCCTGCCGCCGCTCCTGCCACAGCAGGGCGATGAACAGCGGTGCGAAAAAGAATGCCGGGAAGAAAAACCGCACCTCCTTGTGTCCCAAAAAGAAATGCACCAACAGAAACGGCACCAGCATCCACGTGACCACATGCTGCCGGCGCTTCCAGAAGAAGCGCAGCATGGCCGCCCACACCAGCAATCCGAACAACACGCCGCCCTCGGCGATCGACGCAGTGAAGTAGTACCACCACGGCTCGACGCCGAATTCGAGCATATGGCTGCGGAAGATGTTTTCGCGCAGGTAGTTGATCGGCGTCAGCGTCCATTCGCCGTAGAACCAGCGGTCGGAGAGCAGCCCCAGCAAGAGCATGCAGCACAGGCCGGGCACCATGCCGGCATAGAGTCGCCAACGACGCCGGAAAACCAGCAGCCAGAAGCCGTAGCCCAGCAGCGCGAATCCGGTTTGGTAGCGGACGACGAACGCAGCGCCGGCAATCGCCCCCGATAGCAGCCCCCAGCGGAACTCATGCCGCTCATCCGCCGAGAGCGACCGCAGGGTGAACGCCGCGAGCAACAACAACAGATTGCCCGCCAGCATTTCGGCGCTGAAATGGACATGCAGGTAGGTCAGGAACCAGAGAAACACCCCGAGTGCCAGAAATATCCGTTCCTGTTTTTCGTCGCCCAATTCCTCGCGTACGGCCCGGCCGAACACCACGAGCGCGCCGAGCGAAAACGCACCGCTCAACAGCTGAAGCAGGAAAATCAGGAGATAAGGCGAATAAATCCCCGCGGCGAGCAACCCCTTGCCCAGGCACCATACGATCAGCGGCTGCACGCCCGAACGCATCATCAAGGGAAACTCCCAGGCCAGATGTTCGACCGTCGGCACGCCGAAGAGTTTCATGTGGGCGTACTCCAGAATCTGGTAGTGCTCGTCTTGGTGGTAGCAGCCGCGGCTGAAAAACGCATAGAGCAGGATCAACAACGCACCTGCGAGGAGGATTCCCTTGCGGCTGCAAAGGCGGCCGCAAAGACGGTTTCGAAGTTCGGGCAGCATGTCGCGGGCAAATTGAGCGGCAAAGATACGAAGAGCCGAGTGCAATGCCAAATTTATTTGGAGTTTGCCGAGACCGAGTATCTTCGGCGAAAGCCAAAGATACGAATAAGTCGAAACAAGTGACAACTTGATTTTGCCGAGACCGAGTATCTCCATGAAGTTAAAGATACGAATAAGTCGCTTTGTTCGGTTTTCGTTGGGGTCGGCAGCGCTTCGGCGGGGGCGATGTGCGAAACATCCGCGCGATTTCTTTGCAAATGTTTTATTTTTTCGTAACTTTGCGCACTATTTGTGCTCAAATGGATGTAACGAAAGGATATTCCATTGCTTACAAAGGGCTGAAGAACGGCGTTCATGAGTTCGATTTCGAGGTCGGCGGCGCCTTGTTCGAGGCTTTCGGCAGCACGGAAATCAAGAGCGGGAGTTGTCGGGCGCACGTCACTCTGACGAAAGCCGAGACGCAGCTCGTCGCCGACGTCATCATCCGGGGCGCAGTGGTCGTGGCCTGCGACCGTTGTCTGGAGGATTGCCGCGTGCCCGTCGAGTTCGAGGGGCGTTTGGTGGTGAAGTTCTCCGACGAGGTGCGCGAGTACGACGGCGAGGTGCTGTGGCTGCTGCCCGGGGAGGATGAAGTCGACCTGGCGCAATACATCTACGAAAGCATCGTGCTGTCGCTACCCTACCAGCGCGTGCATCCCGAGGGCGAGTGCGACCCCGAGATGCTTCGTCGCTTCCGGATCGTCTCGGGCGAGGAGTTCGCCGCGATCGAGGCCGGTGCCGGGCAAAAATCGGCTCCTGTCGCCGGTGGAAAGTCCGGAAACGCATGGGACAAACTGGCGGCGCTCAAAGAGCGCATGGAGGGCAATGATACCGAGCCAGAGGAGCAGTGACGGGACCGACCTATCGCAGTCCATTGCCTTATAGCCGGTTTTGCCGACAGGGATAGAAAATTCATGCGTCTGCGGCCGATCGCGGAGATCGGATCAAGGACGAGAAATGGCGAATTTGTTGAACTTATAATTATATTGTAACATGGCACATCCTAAACACAAAGTCTCGTCGACGCGACGCGACAAGAGAAGAACCCATTACAAGGCTGCGGTTCCGACGGTCGTCATCTGCTCGAACTGCGGTGCTGCGACCCTCTACCACCGGGTATGCCCCGAGTGCGGTTTCTATCGCGGCAAGTTGGCGATCGAGAAGAAAGCTGCCGAATAGTCGGGCGGCGGGAGGAGCGCATCCGAATGGGGAGGCGCTGTTCCGATTCATAGCTACAGATCGTGCTTCGTCGCATGCGGGCGGCCGGGCCGGAGGTTCGGTGCGTCGGGCGTGTCCGCGAAGAGCGGAGGGCGGAGACGACACAAACTTAAAGGTAGAAGTATGTTGAAGATTGGAGTAGACGCCATGGGCGGCGATTTCGCTCCCGAAGCTGCGGTCAAGGGCGCCGTCATGACCCTCGATGCCGTCGGTGCCGAAAGCCGGATCGTGCTTTTCGGCGATCGCGAACGGATCCTTGCGGTGCTCGCTGCGGAGGGGTGCTCTCCCGAGCGGTTCGACATCGTGGCGACCACGGAGGTGATCGAGATGGGCGACCATCCGGCCAAGGCGTTCCAAGCCAAGGCCGATTCGAGCATCGCGGTCGGCTTCGCTCATCTGGCCAAGGGGGCTGTCGACGGGTTCGCGTCGGCGGGTTCGACCGGCGCCATGATGGTGGGGTCGATGTATGCCGTGAAGCCCATCGAGGGCGTGATCCGGCCTACGATCTCCTCGTTGGTGCCGACCGCCGCAGGGCGTCAGGCGCTGCTGCTGGATGTCGGTCTGAACGTCGACTGCAAGCCCGAGGTGCTGGCGCAGTACGGATTGATCGGTTCGATCTTCGCCGAGTCGGTGCTGGGCATCGCCGCGCCGCGCGTAGCCATACTCAACATCGGCGAGGAAGAGACCAAAGGCAACGCCCAGGTCAAGGCGGCGCACGAAATGCTGCGCGCCGAGAGCCGCATCAACTTCGTGGGCAACGTCGAGGGGTCGCACATCTTCTCGGGCCAGGTGGCCGACGTGATCGTCTGCGACGGTTTCGTGGGCAACACGGCGCTCAAGATGGCCGAGGGACTCTACCGTATCAACAAGGCGCTCGGCGGCGGCAACGCATTCTGGGACGCCATGAATTACGAGAACGTGGGCGGCACTCCCGTGCTGGGCGTCAACGCCCCCGTGGTCATCGGGCACGGCTGCTCCTCGCCCCTGGCCATCAAGAACATGATCCTGACGACCGAGCGGTGCATCCGTACGGAGGTGACCGCCAAGTTGCAGCGGGCATTCAACAACTGAAATCAAGCAATCCGAAAATGGGAAAAATAACAGCAGCGATAACGGGTGTCGGGCAGTATCTGCCCGATTACCTCTTGACCAACGACGAGTTGAGCCGCATGGTCGACACCAACGACGAGTGGATCGTCTCGCATACGGGCATCCGCACGCGCCACATTCTCAAGGGCGAGGGCATCGGCACCTCCTACATGGGCGCCAAGGCGGTGAAGAACCTTCTGGCCAAGACCGGCACCGACCCCATGGAGATCGACGCGGTGATCTGCGCCACCATCACCCCCGACATGTTCTTCCCCTCGACGGGCAATCTGATCGCCGATCAGGCCGGTTGCAAGAACGCGTTCGCCTACGACGTGTCGGCCGCCTGCTCGGGCTTCCTCTTCGCGCTGACGACGGGTGCGGCGTTCGTCGAGTCGGGCCGCGGCAAGAAAGTGATCGTCGTGGGTGCCGACAAGATGTCGTCGATCATCGACTACACCGACCGTTCGACCTGTCCGCTCTTCGGCGACGGCGCCGCAGCCGTGTTGCTGGAGCCGAACACCGAGGGTCTGGGCGTCATCGATTCGATGTTGCACTCCGACGGCTCGGGCGAGCTGCAGCTCTACATGAAGGCGGGCGGTTCGCGCTATCCCGCCTCGGCCGAGACCCTGGCCAACAACTGGCACACGATCATGTGGGACGGGCAGGCTGTGTTCAAGGCCGCCGTGTCGAAAATGGCCGACGTGTCGGTCGAGATGATGGAGCGCCACCACCTCACGGGCGAAGACGTGCGTTATCTGGTGCCGCACCAGGCCAATCTGCGCATCATCGACGCCACGGCGCGCCGCATGGGCATCGGTCAGGAGAAGTGCATGATCAACATCGACCGCAACGGCAACACCACGGCCGCGACGATTCCGACCTGCCTGTACGACTACGAGAAGGAGTTGCGCCCGGGCGACAACCTCATTCTGTCGGCGTTCGGCGGCGGCTATACGTGGGGTGCGATCTATGTGAAGTGGGCCTACGACGGTTCGAAGGTTCGCGAAGTCGCTCCCGAGAAGTAAGTTCCGGCTCGCACCGGATCGAACGCGGAATCCCCGACGGGAGTTCCGCGTTTTTTTCAACGTGCGGTTCCATGCAGATACGCAGCACGATCGCCGCTGCAAGGATGCTTCGCACGGCAGATTTCGGAGCGCGATCGTCATTTTAGGCCGCAATTTTGCAGGAGAGGTTTCGAATTTAAAAGTCGATGAGATGAAAAAGTATCTGTTTCTTTTGGCCGCAGCCCTGTTTTCGGCGGGAATCGCCGCTGCGGCCGTTTCGGCCGACCGCCCCATTGCGGTCGACGAGTTGCCTGCGGCGGCGCAGAAGTTCATCCGCACGCATTTCGAATCGTCGGAGGTGCTCTACGCCAAGGTCGACGACGGACTGTTCGACAACGACTACAAGGTCGTTTTCGCCGACGGTGCGTCGATCGAATTCGCCAGCAACGGCGAGTGGAAGACGGTGAAGTGCAAGCGTTGCGCGGTGCCGGCTTCGGTCGTTCCTCTGACGATCCGCGAGCAGGTGTTCAAGCAGTTTCCCAAGACCGTGATCGAAAGCATCGAGCGCGACCGTCGCGGCTACGAGGTGGAGTTGAGCAACGGCCTCGATCTGAAGTTCGACCGCCAGATGAATCTGGTGGAGATCGACGACTGACGCGATTTTCGCGACCCCACGACGCCTGCTTCCCCCGACGGATGCAGGCGTCGTCGCATAATATGACCGGCATCGGGTGCGGATTGTCGAGAAGTTGTTGTATCTTTGCATAGAGTAAAATTCCGTGGCACTCCTATTTTCGCGACGATGAAAACAGCCTCTCTCACATTCAATCCCATCGAGGAGAACACCTACATCCTGTGGGACGACACGCTCGAAGCCGTAGTGATCGATGCCGGCAACTGCAACGAACGCGAAAACGCCGCCCTCGACCGCTTCATCGAGGAGCACGGCCTGCGCCCCGTGCTGGCGCTCAACACCCACGGCCATTTCGACCACACTTTAGGCGTCTGCCACCTGAAAGAACGCTACGGCATCCCGTTCGCCCTTTCCGAAAAAGACGCATTCCTATTAGAGAATGCCCAGACCAGCGGCAGCATCTTCGGCGTGCGCATCGGCGCCATGCCCTCGATCGACATCGACCTGGACAAGACGCCCGAAATCCGCTTCGGCACCACCGTGCTGCAGGCGATCGCCACCCCGGGCCACACCCCGGGCCACATGACTTTTTACGAGCCGCAGACCAAGAGTCTGTTCACGGGCGACACGCTTTTCCGCGAGAGCATCGGCCGCACCGACCTGCCGGGCGGCGACTATTCGTGGATCATGCGGTCGATCCTCGACAAGCTCGTGCCGCTGGGCGACGACGTGCAGCTATTCCCGGGTCATGGGCCGACGAGCGACATCGGACACGAAACGCTCTACAACCCCTTCATCGTCGAGGTGCTCAACCACGAAGTGAACTACAAAGGCTGACCCGTTCTCCGCCGAACTCCATGAAAGCGCTGGCCCATCGCATCCTCTATAAGCTGTTGCCGCTCGAAGGCTATCTTCGGGCGGTGAGCCGGCTGTTCTTCGTGTTCCGGCGCCTGGGCCTCGGGCGCTATGCTCCGGCTACGGAGTATGTCTACCACCTGCCCCGGCTGGTACGGGCGGGCGATGTCTGCATCGACATCGGCGCCAATCTGGGCTACTACGCCCGCCCCATATCGCGTCTGGCAGGCCCTGCGGGGCGGCTCTATGCCGTAGAACCCGTGGCGCCGATCCGCAAGGTGCTGTGCCGCAACCTGCGCGGCTGCCGGAATGTAGACATCGTGCCGTTCGCCCTCGGGATGGAGAACAAGTCCATCTGTTTGGGCAACGACTCGGCCCGCCGCAACGGCTATTTGGGCACGGGGCAGAACTTCGTCAACGACACCGGCTCGCGGGCCGACGTGGAGTTCGCGGCCGAAATGCGCCGGGGCAGCGAGCTGTTCGGCGGACTGTCGCGGCTCGACTTCATCAAGTGCGACATCGAGGGGTACGAAACGATCGTCATGAACGAGATGCGCCCGCTGCTGGAGCGATTCCGCCCGGTGGTGCTCATCGAAACGGGCGGCGACAACCGCCAGGCGATCATCGGGCTTTTCGACGATTTGGGCTATGCCGGCTATACCCTCGACCGCGGCCGCGAAGTGCCGCTCGATCCCCGAGGCCCGGAAAAGGACATCATCTTCCGGCCCGCCCGGCAACCGAACCATTCGACGCTCAATCCCCCAGCAAAAGCGTGATATTGGCTTCCGCCCGATCGCAAAGTCCGCTTCAACGCTTCACACTTTTCACCTTTCACCTCATAAAATGCGTATCGACATCCTCACCGTAGTACCCGAACTGCTCGTCTCGCCGCTCCACGAGTCGATCCTCAAGCGTGCGCAGGAGAAGGGGCTGGTGGAAATCGTCGTCCACAACCTCCACGACTACGCCCACGACCGCCGCAAGACCACCGACGACTATCCGTTCGGCGGCGAAGCGGGCATGGTCATGAAGTGCGAACCGGTCTTCGAACTCGTGGAGAAGCTGCAGGC
>CAMWJM010000050.1 GCA_947174575.1 uncultured Alistipes sp.
GGATATGCAACTCCATAATATCGAGGGTTTTGGTTTGTCAATAGAGGAAATCGTTGAACGGGTAGCGCCCCGCATGGATCTCGCGCACCATGCCGTAGAGGTCGGTGCGGAACTTCTCTATGTTGGCCTTGGTGCGGGCCGAGAGGAAGATGCAAGGCGTGTTGGCCCGGGCGATCCAGCTGCGCTTCAGGTCGTCGAGCGAGAGGTTCTCGCGCGTCGAGGGGGTCAGATCGTCGTCGTCTTTTTTAATATAGGTGTAGGCATCGATCTTATTGAAGACCAGATAGACGGGTTTGTCGCCCGCGCCGATCTCCTGCAACGTGCGCTTCACCACGTCGATCTGCTCCTCGAACTGCGGGTGGGAGATGTCGACCACATGCACCAGCAGGTCGGCTTCGCGCACCTCGTCCAACGTCGACTTGAACGACTCGATCAGCTCGGTGGGCAGCTTGCGGATGAAGCCCACGGTGTCGGACAACAGGAACGGCAGGTTGTCGAAGACCACCTTGCGCACCGTGGTGTCGAGCGTGGCGAAAAGTTTGTTCTCGGCGAAAACCTCGCTCTTAGAGATGAGGTTCATCAACGTCGACTTGCCGACATTGGTATACCCCACCAGCGCCACGCGCACGAGCTGCCCCCGGTTGGAGCGCTGCACGGCCATCTGACGGTCGATCTTCTTCAAATCCTCCTTGAGCTTGGCGATACGCCCCCGGATGATGCGGCGGTCGGTCTCGATCTCGCGCTCGCCGGCGCCGCCGCGGGTGCCCGTGCCGCCGCGCTGGCGTTCGAGGTGCGTCCAAAGGCCCGACAAACGGGGCAACATATACTCGTAGTTGGCCAACTGTACCTGGGTCTTGGCATAGGCCGTCTGCGCGCGCGACATGAAGATGTCGAGAATCAACCGCGTACGGTCGAGGATGCGGCACGGCATGGCTTTCTCGATGTTGCGCGTCTGCGAGGGCGACAGCTCGTCGTCGAAAATCACGACGTCGATCCCGTTCTCGCGGCAATAGTCGGCGATCTCCTCCAACTTGCCCGGCCCGACATAGATGCGCGACGAGGGTTGCGGCAACCGCTGTGTGAAGCGGCACACGGCGCGGATGTCTGCCGTCTCGGCCAGGAAATCCAGTTCGTCGAGGAACTCCTCGACCTGGCGCGGCTCCTGCCCATCGCGGACGACGGCCACCAGCACGGCACGCTCGCAGGGAGCGGATGCGGGAGAAGATGCGATATGTTTGTTTTCTTCCAAAATGCGAATCGAATTAAGGGCCTCGCTTGCACTCGGGGCAAACATCGTGCTCCGTTCGAGACCGGGTTCGCGCCGGCGATCACAAACAAGGGTATCCGCCCGAAAGCAGGATACCCTTCAGTTTGCCTCGCAGCGGCCGCAGCGCGTTAGTTCTGCACGCGGAAATCGACCGGCAACGTATACTTCACGCGCACCACCTGGTTGCGCTGCTTGCCGGGCGCCCACTTGGGCGACTTGTTCAGCACGCGGATCGCCTCCTCGGAGAGCGAACGGTCGGGGGTCTGCAGCACCTGGATGTTGGTCAGACGGCCGTCCTTCTCGATCACGAACGTGAGCACCACGCGACCCTGGATGCCGTTCTCCAACGCGATCTGAGGGAACTTGACATTCTGCTGCACCCAGTTGCGGAACGTATTGAGGTCGCCGCCCTGGAACGAAGGCATGGTCTCGGCGATCAGGAACGGCTGGTCGTCCTCGACGACCTCCTCGGCCACCTCGACCTGCTGGATCACCTCGGTGTTCTCGTCGAACTCGGCGAAATCCACCTCGGTGGTGATCTTCGTCTCGTTGGTCACGACCTGCAGCAGGTCGGCGATCACCTTCACCTCCACCTTCTTGGGCGGCTCGGGCGGCTTCTGATCCTGACGCGTGATCTCCACGATCTGCTCCTCGACGGGGCCGTAGTTGAGATCGACTTTCTCGATGCGATGCTCCTTGGGCGTGTAGGCGAAAGCCACGATCACCAGAACCAGAGCGACGATGAGACCGATTTCGAGCAACAGACCCCGCTTGTTCTGGAGATCTGCCTTGGGCGATTTCTTGATTTCCATCTATGAATGATTTTTGATCGTTTTCGGTTGACGGCGCACCGGAGCACGGCACGCACTACACCACAAATATATAGATAAAATTTCAAAATCGCACGGCTTCGGGCAAAAATCTTCAACTTTTGCCTATTTTTGCAACGCAGAAACACGCTCCGCAAAAGGCGAATACCGGCGAACCGACCCCATGACCGCAGAAAAAAACAGCGACAAACTTCCTCTTTACGGCCGCTCGCCCGACGAGCTGGCCGCCCTATGCGCCGAGCTGGGCATGCCGCGCTTCGCCGCCAAACAGCTGGCCCGCTGGCTCTATGTGCGGCACGAGGAAGACCCGCAGCGCATGACCGACATCGCCGCAGTGCATCGAGAGGCGCTCGCGCAGCGATTCGCCCCGGCGTTGAGCGCTCCGCTCCGGGCCTGGGAATCGGTCGACGGGACGAAGAAATATCTCTACCGCACCCACCGGGGGGCTTTCATCGAATCGGCCTACATCCCCGACGGCGACCGCGCGACGCTCTGCGTCTCGTCGCAGGCCGGGTGCCGCATGGGCTGCCGCTTCTGCGCCACGGGGCGCCAGGGGCTGCAACACTCGCTGTCGGCGGCTGAAATCATGAATCAGATCGTCTCGCTGCCCGAGCGCGACCGGCTGACCAATCTGGTGTTCATGGGCATGGGCGAACCGCTCGACAACCTCGACAACGTGCTGCGCGCGCTGGAGATCATCACCCGGCCGTGGGGTTTCGGCTGGTCGCCGACCCGCGTGACGGTATCGACGGCGGGAGTGGTGCCCCGACTGCGGCGGTTTCTCGATGCGACCGACGTGCATCTGGCCGTAAGCCTGCACAACCCCTTCGCCGAAGAGCGGGCCGCCGTCATGCCGGTCGAAAAGGCATGGCCCATAGCCCAGGCGGCAGCGATCCTGCGCGACTACGACTTCACGCACCAGCGCCGCGTGTCGTTCGAATATATCGTGATGAGCGGACTCAACGACACGCCGCGCCATATCCGCGAGCTGTGCCGCCTGCTGGACGGAATCAAATGCCGCATCAACCTGATCCGCTTCCACAAAATCCCCGGCTCGCCCTACTTCTCGCCCGACGACGCAGCGATGATCCGCTTCCGCGACGCACTGACGGCCCGCGGCATCCAGACCACGATCCGCGCCTCGCGCGGCGAAGACATCCAGGCAGCGTGCGGCCTGTTGAGCACGATGGAAAAAACGAAAGAGTAACCTGGATTACTTTTTACCTTTCACTTTGTAAAAGGGTGCGGAAATTGCAACGGCCCCGACGAATCGAAAAACGAAATCGACATGAAAAAATGGATTCTTTTTCTGGCCGTGGCACTCACGACGGGTGCGGCGCAGGCCCAGGTGAAATTCGAGACCTGCTCGACGGATGCCGTGCGCGAGGCGGCGATCGCCCAGGGCAAACTGGTCTTCATCGACCTCTATGCTTCGTGGTGCCCGCCCTGCAAGATGATGGAACGCGTGGTTTTCTCGCGCAAGGACATCGGCCGGTTCATGGACGAACGCTTCGTGGCGGCGAAATACGACACCGACGAGGAGCCGGGCAAAACCCTGCTGGCCCGCTACGGCAACCGCTCTATACCGCTCTATCTGATCTTCGACACCCGGGGCGAACTGCTGGGTCGCATACAAGGCGCCTCGGCGCCCGACGAATTCACCGCCGCGGTCGAAAAAATACTCAAGAAACAGCAACCGAAAGATTCGAAATAAAAACAAGAATGAATCGGATCGACGATCCGGAAATACCGAGATTCGAAAAGTAAAAACCGAGATTTCGAAGGTGGGCTAAAAGCACCCAAGATGCTTTTTCACCTATTTCGCGGTATATACCACTTTTTTGGTCTCGAAAAACTCCTCGTCGAAGAAGCGGGAAACGTCGTAAAGCGTCCAGTGCCTGCGCGTGAGGGCCAGTTCTTCAGCCAAGTCGCCGCCCTTGAGATAGAGGATGCCGTTGGGCAGCGTGCCGTGCTGCCCTTTTTCTATTTTGCCCCACACCCAGTCGACGAATTGCGGCATGGCCGTCACGGCGCGCGAAACCACATAGTCGAACTGCTCAGCGAGGGTCTCGACACGCACGCATCGGGGCGTGAGGTTGTCCAGCCCCAGGCCGGCTGCGACGCCCTCCACGACCGTGATTTTCTTGCGGATCGAATCGGCCGCGGTGAACTGCGCCTGCGGGAAAAGCACGGCCAGCGGCACCGAGGGGAATCCGCCGCCGCAGCCCACGTCGAGCACCCGGGCGCCGGGCGCGAAGGCGCACACCTTGGCGATCGCCAGCGAATGGAGGACGTGCCGCAGGTAGAGCTGGTCGAAATCCTTGCGCGAGACGACGTTGATCTTCGCATTCCACTCGGCATAGAGTTCCCGCATCGCCGCGAACTGCCGGTGCTGCGCCTCGGAAAGGTCGGGAAAGTATTTCAGAATGAGTTCCAAGCCTATTCTTTCTACGATTCTTTTTATTCTTCGCCCTGCTTGATGAGGCGGCATAAGCGGCCGCGGGCGCGGTGGATCTGCGTTTTGACCGTACCGAGCGGCAAAGCGAGCTTCGCGGCGATCTCCTCGTAGGAGCGCTCCTCGAAAAACCGCATCTCGATCAACCGGCGGTAATGGGGCGACAAACGCTCCAGATAGTTCTCCAACTGGCGCCGCTGCTGGAGGTTGATGACGCTCTCCTCGGGCGTGGGGGCATTGGAGGCCGGCGCGGCGAAACGCTCGTCGATCGACAGGTCGTCCTGCCGGCGCCGCAGGAAGTCGACGAACGTGTTGCGCGCTATGGTGTAGACCCATTGCCCGAAAGTGTAGTCGGCCCGATAGCGGTGGAGGTTGATGTAGACCTTGATGAAAGTCTCCTGCAGCAAGTCGTCGACATCGATACCGCCCATGCGCTGCATGAAAAGACGCCGGATCGCCTCGTGGTAGCGGTCGAACAGATATTCGAACGCCGCATCGTCGCCGCCGAGCACCAGTTCGACCAACCGCCGGTCGTCGGCCACGATGTAGTCGGCTATCTCCATACGCGCTTGTCTTTGCGCAGCAGCATCAGCCGCACGACGACGGCGCCCGGCAGGCTCAACAGATCGTAGAGGAAATAGCACCAAGCCATGCCTTTCTCGCCCAAACGCTGGGCGATGCGCCGCACCTCGACAACCACGACGAGGTAACGCAGCAGGATCATCGCCGCGACGGCCATCTTATACTCCAGCGGCATGAAACACAGGGCGCAGGCCGCTGCCAAGAAAAAGAGCAGGCGCGAGCCGATCTCCCACTGCACGAAGTTGCGGGCCGAACGGGGATAGAAGCGGAACGCCGAGCCGAAATAGCGCAGGTGCCCCAGACCCCAGCCCAGGCCGCCCCATGTCTTCTCGCGCAAGGTGGCGCGCGGCGAAAGGATGACGCTCACGTTGTTGCGGGTCATGACCCGCTGCAGGAAAAGATCGTCCTCGCCGATGTTCATGTTGAGCCGGTTGAAGCCGTTCGCCCCGAAATAGAGGGTCTTGGTGAAGCCGAAATTCTGCAGCATCCCTCGATAGGGACGCCGGCAGATGGCGCGGCCCAACCACTCGGCAGCGTGCATCATGCGCCAGGCGCGCATCAGGTAGTTGACCGCCCCGCGCTTGGGTTCGAGACCGCAATAGCCGATGACGATGTCGCCCCGCGTGAACCCCTTGGCCATGAGTGACAGCCACCGGTCGGTCTGGGGGCAGGCGTCGGTGGAGGTGAAGATCATGTGCTCGTAGTGGGCCGACTTGATGCCGACGTTGAGCGCCATTTTGCGCGAAATCGGGAACCGCGGGTTGAGGTGGATCTTGGTCGTGATGATCTGCGGAAAAGTCTGCTTCAGTCGTGCGAGGTCTTCGTAGAAGTCGGAATCGTGCCCCACATAGACGATCACCACCTCGAACTTGGGGTAGCTCTGGGCCAGAATCAGCGGCAGCCGCTCCTCGACGAAAGCGTAGTCCTCGGAGAACAGCGGCATGACCACCGACACGGGAGGATCGGCTTCGAGCACCGCGGGCCGCCGGTTGTTCTTATAACCGGCGATGCGGCCGTAAACGAAGATATAATAATAGAGTTGCACGCCCAGCAGCACCAGGAGCATCGCGGCCAGCGCCGTGCCCTCGCGGCCGTAGCAGGCCAGAAAAGAATCGAAGAACGAATTGAAAACCTCCATATGACCGAAATAAGCACAAAGGTACAAAACAATTCAGAATTCAAAATTCAGAATTCAGAATTATTTTAGCTATTTTTGCGAAATCGAAGGTTCGGGCCGAGCCTATTTACTCGGACTATGCCAAAGGAGAGACCCCCATATGAAATTCACGCTTCGACATAAAGACCCGGCCTCGCAGGCCCGCGTCGGTCTTTTGGAGACCGACCACGGCCCCGTGCACACCCCGATCTTCATGCCCGTGGGTACGGCCGCCACGGTCAAGGGCATCTACCACCGCGACGTGCGCGACGAAGCCCGGGCGCAGATCATCCTGGCCAACACCTACCACCTCTACCTGCGGCCCGGCATGGAGATCATCGAGAAGGCGGGCGGCGTGCACCGCTTTTCGACGTGGGAGGGACCGATGCTCACCGACAGCGGCGGCTTCCAGGTCTTCTCGCTGGCCGCATGCCGCAAGCTCAAGGAGGAGGGCTGCCACTTCCGCTCGCACATCGACGGCTCGAAACACCTCTTCACGCCCGAGAGCGTGATCGACACCGAGCGGACGATCGGCGCCGACATCATGATGGCTTTCGACGAGTGTCCGCCGGGCGATGCGCCGCGCGACTATGCCGCCAAGTCGCTCGCGCTGACCGAGCGGTGGCTCGATCGCTGCTTCGAGCGCTACGCGCAGACAGCACCCAAATACGGCCATTATCAAGCGCTTTTCCCTATTGTTCAAGGCTGCACCTACCCCGATTTACGGGTGCGGGCTGCCGAAAACGTCTTGCAGTACGACGCCGACGGCTACGCCATAGGCGGCTTGGCCGTGGGCGAGCCTACGGAGACGATGTACGAAATGATCGAGGTGGTCAACGCCATTCTGCCCGAGGATCGACCCCGCTACCTCATGGGTGTCGGTACGCCGGTGAATATTTTGGAGGGTATCGCCCGGGGCGTCGATATGTTCGACTGCGTGATGCCCACGCGCAACGGCCGCAACGGCCAGCTCTTCACGGCCGAGGGCGTCATCAACATCCGCAACAAGAAGTGGGAGGACGATTTCTCGCCCATAGACCCCGCGGGCACGGCGTTCGTCGACACGCTCTACTCCAAGGCCTACCTCCACCACCTGTGCGTCTGCGGCGAGATGCTGGCGGCCGAAATCGCGTCGCTGCACAACATCGCGTTCTACCTGCGTCTGGTGGGCATGGCCCGCGAACACATCGCCGCCGGCGACTTCAAGGCCTGGAAAGAGACGACGATACCCAAACTGCAACGAAGACTGTAAAATGATGAAGTTCGGTTTCATGCAGGTTTTCCAGCCTCGGCACGACGCAAACAAATCCGGCTTATCGAAAATTTTTCGATTCCCGGGATACAAGATTCTCGACCGCTACATACTGGGCAAGTTTCTGTCGACCTACTTCTTCGCCATAGCGATGATCATCGTGGTGGTGGTGCTGTTCGACTATGTGGAGAAGATCGACGACTTCACGGAGCTGCATGCGCCGCTGCGGAGCGTGATCTTCGACTACTACCTGAACTTCATCCCCTTCTTCATCAACCAGTTCAGCGGTCTGTTCACCTTCATCGCCT
>CAMWJM010000051.1 GCA_947174575.1 uncultured Alistipes sp.
CAGGAGCGGCCGGACGAGCGGCCGGGCGTTCCGGACTCGGGCAAGGAGTGGTGGAACGCCAATCCCTCCTATGTCCAGCCGATTCCGGAGGTTTACGTTACGGCGCGGCGGCCGATGAAAGAAATCGGTATGCAGCAGACCAAACTCGATTCGGCGGTGCTGAAAGAGAATATCGCCCTCTCGATGGCCGACGTGCTGACGTTCAATTCGTCGATCTTCGTCAAGCAATACGGCCGCGCCACGCTCTCGACCGTGGCGTTCCGCGGCACCTCGCCCTCGCATACGCAGGTAACATGGAACGGCATGCGCATCAACTCGCCGATGCTGGGCATGACCGACTTTTCGATGATTCCGTCGTACTTCATCGACGACGCCTCGCTGCTGCACGGCACCTCGTCGGTCAACGAGACGGGCGGCGGACTGGGCGGTGCCGTGAAACTCTCCACGAAACCCGCCGAAGCCGACGGATTCGGGTTGCAATACGTGCAGGGCGTCGGGTCGTTCAAGACGTTCGACGAATTTTTGCGCCTGACTTACGGCGACAAGCATTGGCAGGTCTCGACACGGGCAGTCTATTCATCTTCCGACAACGATTTCAAGTACAGGAACTACAACAAGAAGATGAATATCTATGACGATGACCACCAAATCGTCGGCACCTACTATCCTACCGAACGCAACAAATGCGGTGCGTTCCGTGATTTTCACATCTTGCAGGAGGTGTACTACAATACCGGCCGCGGCGACCGCTTCGGATTGCAGGCGTGGTTCCTCGACTCGAAGCGCGGCGTGCCGATGCTGTCGGTCGATCACCGCTCGGACGACGAATACGTGAACGAGCAGACGGAGCAGACCTTTCGCGGCATTCTGTCGTGGGACCGGCTGCGCGGCAACTACAAAGTAGGCTTGCGCGCCGGCTATATCCATACGGGACAGGGCTACGATTTCTCGAAGGACAAAGGCAACGGCACGATGGCGGAGATGATCCGCTCGCGCAGCAAGATAAACACGTTGTACGGACAGGCTGAGGGTGAATACTACATCGGCAAGAAATGGCTCTTCATGGCGAATGTCTCGGTGCACCAGCATTTCGTGGAGAGCCGCGACAAGAATGTCCTCGAACTCAATTCGCAGTCGTTGGCGCAGGGGAATAACAAGAAAGTGGTCGTGGGATATGATAAGGGGCGCGTTGAAGTATCGGCCTATGCCTCGGCCAAGTGGATGCCGACCGAGCGGCTCGGACTGGCGCTGGCACTGCGCGAAGAGATGTACGGCGAGGAGTGGTCGCCCGTCATTCCGGCCTTTTTCGCCGACTATGTGGTCTCGAAACGCGGCAGCATCGTAGCCAAAGCCTCCGTATCGCGCAACTATCGCTTTCCGACGCTTAACGACCTCTACTTCCTGCCGGGCGGCAATCCCGATCTGAAAAAGGAGCAGGGGTTCACCTACGACGCCGGATTTTCGTTCGCCGTGGGTAAGGAGGGCATCTATTCGCTCAACGGTTCGGCGACGTGGTTCGACTCGTATATCGACGACTGGATCGTGTGGCTGCCGACGTTCAAGGGTTTCTGGACACCGAAAAACGTCAAGCAGGTACACGCCTACGGTGTCGAACTGAAAGCCGATGCAACAGTGCGGCTGTCTGAAAACTGGCAGTTAGGTGCAAACGCCTCTTTCTCGTGGACGCCCTCGATCAACCGCGGCGACCCGGTGGACTGGGCCGACAAGGCGATCGGCAAACAGCTGGTCTATGTCCCCGAATACTCCGCGTCGGCGACAGGCCAATTGTCGTACCGATCGTGGCGTCTCGTTTACAAGTGGTGCTATTACAGCGAGCGTTTCACTACCTCGGACAACGACATGAAAAGCAAGATCTCGCGCGTATTGCCCTACTACATGAGCGACGTGTCGCTGGAAAAACTCTTTTCGCTGCATTGGTCGGATTTCTCGGTCAAGGTGGCCATAAAGAACCTTTTCAACGAGGAGTACGAATCGGTGCTCTCGCGTCCCATGCCGCGCATGAATTTCGAGGTATTCCTCGATATACGGCCCAAGTGGGGTAAAAAGAGGCCCTAATCCGCCACACCGCCGCCGGCTCCGGGCGCGGCATTTGCACAGAATGCCATACAAAACGCATCCCATGAACCGTTTTTTTTGTCTGGCACTGTTTTGCCTGCTCCCTGTTTTTTGCTTTGCTCATTCGGGCAAGGCGCGCTTCCACATCGTCGTCGACACCGACGGCGCGGCCGACGACCTGCGCGCCCTCTGCATGCTTCTGGGTAATCGCGAAGCCGAGATCCTGGCCGTCACCACCTCCGACGGCGCCTGCACTCCGGCCCGCTCGGCCGCCGCGGTGAGCGGACTGCTCCGGACGCTCTACCACGAGGGCATCCCCGTAGGCTGCGGACGCCCGACCTGCACAACGCCCCCGCCCTGGCGCGCCATGTCCGAGCAGATCGACTGGGGCGGCCCGGCCGCAGTCGCCGAGTGGCCCGATGCCCCGGAGCTGCTGGCCGCGACGATCGAAAACGAGGAGGAACCGATCGTCGTCCTCGCCTTGGGCGCCCTGACCAATATCGACGATCTGCTGGCCGCACGGCCCGCGCTCAAACACCGCATCGCCCGCATCGTGTGGTACAACGACTGCGACCGGCCGCTGGAAAGCGCCAACTACGGCGCCGATCCGGAGGCGGCCCGCCGGGTGCTGGCATGCGGCATCCCGATCGCCGTGGTTTCGCAGGCTCCCGGCAGCCCGATCCGCATCTCGCCCGCCTGGCTCGACTCCGTGGCCTGCGTACCGACACCCTATGCCCGCCGAATCGCGGCGACGCACCGCCGACCGCCGCTCTCCCGCTCGATCGCCCGGCGGCACCTCCGAGCCTGGGACGATCTGGCGGTGCTCTACCTCTTCGCACCGGAACGATTCGAACATCGTCCCCTCACGCCCGACGTGACGGCCTGCACGCCGCACGACCTTGACGAAACGGCTTTCTGCACGGCGACCCTGGCCCTCCTGCGCGGCAAACCCGACGCCGAAAGCCGGGTGTTTTATGGGTTTCCCCTCGATCCCGCCTGCTACGCCGAAGACGTCCGCCCCGCACTGGAGCAGGCGCTCGCCCTCCATGGCCCGAGCGAATGGCGCGCGGCCGTGCTGACCAACGAACTCCACGGCCATCTGGGCATCTATGCGACGATCGGCGTGAAGATGGGCATCCGCGCCCGCGAATATTTCGACATCGGCGTCGACGACATCGAAGCGACCACCTATGCCGGTCATCGTCCGCCCGTGAGCTGCATGAACGACGGTCTGCAAGTCGGCACCGGCGCAACGGTGGGTCACGGCCTGCTCCGCGTGGCCGAGTGCGACGCCCCGCGCCCCGAAGCGCAGTTCCGCTTCAAGAACCGAACGATCCGCCTGCGTCTCAAACCCGAATATGCGACCCGCATCCGCCGCGACGTGGAGCGCGGCATCCGCCTCCACGGCGCCGACACCGAACCCTACTGGCAGTATATCCGTGCATTGGCCCTGCGCTACTGGGTCGAATTCGACCGCCACGAAATATTCGAACTCACGGAATAAATATTTTTACCTTGCCGAATTGTCCTCACGTTGCTCGGGCGATCCTTTGAGAATTCGAAGTGCGAAGCACTCGCGGGGCGACCATTGAAAATAGATATATCTTTCGCCCCGCAACCCCCGCAATTTGTGAGCATGCCTGTTTTCGAGAAAAAGATTGCGGAATTGCCCTCACGTTGCTCGGGCGATCCCCATGCTGCCGCAGGCGTCCCTACAAAACGAAGGAAGAATACGGCTGCGATGCAGTACCTTTTATTTTCGAGGCGGCGGTCACGACAAATCCGCACCGCCGCCCCGAAAACAAAAAAAGGTTGCAAACATGTTGCAACCCGTATTCTTCTTTTGTTTTGCGGAAAGAGAGGGATTCGAACCCCCGGAACCTCGCGGTTCAACGGTTTTCAAGACCGCCGCAATCGACCACTCTGCCATCTTTCCGAGGGCAAAAGTAGCATGGATTTTCGATTCTGCCAAATCCTGGCCCCGCATATTTGAACCCGGTGTCCGCAAAGCCCGAATTGCTGCGATAATTTTTCGCCTTTTACAAAATTTAATTAACTTTGCCCTCACTTACTCAATGTATTGTCCCTCGCCCCGCCATGAACAAAACGCAATTGATCGAAGCCGTCGCGTCCGACACCCGCATGACCAAAATCGAAGCCCGCAAAGCCGTGGATGCCATGATCCGCGCCACCGTCGATGCGCTTCGCGAAGGCGAGCGGCTCACGTTGACCGGTCTGGGGACGTTCAGCATCCAACAGAAAAACGAGCGAGTGGGCCGCAATCCGCGCACGGGGGCTGCCGTGAAGATTCCGCCCCGCAAAGTCATCAAATTCCGGTCTACGGTCGACATCGAGTAGCCGCCCGCTCGGAAAACCCCGAATCCCATGCCCGAAATTTCGCAACGCGCCGAGCAGATGCCGGCCTCGCCGATCCGCAAACTCGTGCCCCTGGCCGAAGCGGCCCGCGCCCGCGGCATCGAAATCTTCCATCTGAACATCGGCCAGCCCGACCTGCCCTCGCCGCAAGCGGGACTCGACGCGCTGAAAAAGATCGATCGCACGATCCTCGAATACAGCCCCAGCGACGGCTACCGCTCGCTGCGCGAGAAACTGGTGGGCTACTACGAGCAGTACCAGATCAAGCTCTCGCCCGAGGACATCATCGTCACCGCCGGCGGCTCCGAAGCGGTGCTGTTCGCGTTCATGTCGTGTCTGAATCCGGGCGACGAAATCATCGTTCCCGAACCGGCCTATGCCAACTACATGGCGTTCGCCATCTCGGCCGGCGCTAAAATCCGCCCCGTGGTCTCGTCGATCGAGCAGGGGTTCGCGCTGCCCGATGTCGCGGAGTTCGAGAAGCTCATCAACTCCCGCACGCGCGGCATCCTGATCTGCAACCCCAACAACCCCACGGGCTACCTCTATTCGCGGCGCGAAATGAACCGCATCCGCGATCTGGTGAAGAAATACGACCTCTTTTTGTTTTCGGACGAAGTGTACCGCGAGTTCATCTATACGGGTTCGCCCTACATCTCGGCCTGCCACCTGGAGGGGATCGAACAGAACGTGGTGCTGATCGATTCGGTGTCGAAGCGCTATTCGGAGTGCGGCATCCGCATCGGAGCGCTCATCACCAAGAACAAAACGCTGCGCGATGCGGTGATGAAATTCTGCCAGGCCCGCCTTTCGCCCCCGCTGCTGGGACAGATCGTCGCCGAAGCGTCGATCGAAGCGCCCCGCTCCTACAGCACGGAGGTCTACGAAGAGTATATCGAGCGGCGCAAGTGCCTGATCGACGGGTTGAACCGCATTCCGGGCGTCTACTCGCCCATACCCATGGGCGCGTTCTACACCGTGGCGCGGCTCCCGGTCGACGACAGCGACAAGTTCTGCGCCTGGTGTCTGGAGGAGTTCAGCTACGAGAACCAGACCGTCATGCTCGCCCCGGCCTCGGGCTTCTACTCCGATCCGACCTACGGACGCAACGAGGTGCGCATAGCCTATGTACTCAAAAAAGAAGCCCTCGAACGCGCGCTGGTCGTGCTGCGCAAGGCGCTCGAAGCCTACAACGCCAAGATGTCGGGCTGCTTGGCGGTCGATTTGTGAGGGATGAATTTCTTGTAGTTCTCGGTGAAGCGACCCCGTTCGTAGAGCCACGGATTGCGGCCGATCATCCTGCGGATGAAGTTCCGGCAGTTGAGATGCTGCATGTAGCCTAAATAGGAGTTGATCGTGGCCACCATCAGCCGGGGCGGCCGGTGGCAGACGCTCCGCATCTGGCGGTTGATGCGCCGCTTGGTCTTGTTGATCAGATAGCGGCGATAGGGTTTGATGTTGGTGCCCAGGAAGTTGATCCCCTTGGTCACCTCCTGCAGATAGATTTTGTCGGGGTGGAGATTCAGCCCCAGTTCCTCGCGCAAGAACGTCCGGATGATAGGCACCAGCTGCATCAATCGGAACCGGTCGCTGCCGACGATATAAAAATCGTCCACATAGCGCCCGTAGTGCTTCACGTGCAACGTCCGTTTGATGAAATCGTCGAGTTTCGAGAGGTAGACATTACTGAAAAGCTGCGACGTGAGATTGCCGATCGGCAACCCGCAGCTTTCCGGGGTGTGGAACAGGCTTTTGGAGGGCGGCAGGCCGACCCACTGCTTCTGGTTGCCGCGCACTTCGCAGTTCTTGGTCGGGTCGTTGAACACGATTTCGCGCGTCAGAAACCGGATCAGGTCGTAGTCGAGCAGCTGCTCCCACGTTTGCTGCCCGCAGACCCGGCGCCGGGCGAAGCGATCGAGTTTCTGCGTGATGATGTCGTAGAGAATCTGCCGGTTGATGTTCATGAAATAGCCCTGGATGTCTAACTTGAGCAGATAACATTTCCACTGGAAATTGTTCGAGCACGACCGGATGTGGTGCTCCAGGCGGCCGATGCCGAAATGGGTGCCCATGCCCTTGCGACACGAATAGCTGTCGGTGATGAACGTCCGTTCGAACAGCGGGCAGACATAGTTCAATAGCAGATGATGCACAACTCGGTCGCGGAAATCGGCGGCGAAAATCTCGCGTTTCACCGGCACGTTGGTGATGAAACAGATACTGCGGCCCACGCGGTAGGTGCGGTCTTCGATTTCGTGGTAGAGCTGCATGAGGTTGTCTTCGAGATCCATCTCGAAGCGCAACTGGCTGTAGGTGTTGCGTTTGTTTTCGCGGGCGTCGTAGTAAGCCTTGAAAATATCGGTCAGTAGTTTTTCATTCATGGTTCGAAATCGCTGGTTTTTCGAAAAAAGATAAAAAACAGCCCGTCGTAGATGCTGGACGCAGCGCACGGAGAAAGCATCGGCCCGATAGCCATTGTTCAGCGGGTTCACGTTACCCGAATTGAAGTTCAGATAGCCTCCGTTGATATTGCCTGCAGCATAAGACGAAGAAGACCAGTAGAGGCCGTTCGAGCCGACGTTCGTCAAGGCTCCCGACGCTGCGGCGCGGATGCCCGCGGCAGGGACATGACGTGCAATCGCTGGAATGAATGGCGGAAAGGGAACGGAATGGAAACGCGAATAATCCCCGCACGTCGGAAACGATTCGCTGTCGATTATTCATTAACTTTCCGCCAGACTGGAATGAATAACTAACGACCCCGCAGACAGACCGTAGCGACCTGCTGTTCCCGGACGGTCGCGATTCCTCGATGAAAGCATCTCGGAATATACGATCTCGTGGATTTTCGGTCGGGTGTTTCGCTGCCTGCGCCTTATGTCGTCAGTGGATTGCTGAATCTACTTACCACCCTGACAGAAGCCGTAACCCCTGCCACTCCGGGTTTCAGAGGCTGTTTTTTATCGTAGGGACGATCGCAAAAACACCAAAAAACAGTTCCGCGTAGATGCTGGACGCAGCGCACGGAGAAAGCGTTCGCCCGGTTGCTGTTGGTCACCGGATTCACAGCGCCCGCGTCGGACCACTGAAGGCCCGCGTTGACATTGCCTGCAGCGTAGGAGGACGACGACCACCAGTGGCCGCGCGTGCCGACGTTGCCCAAGGCTCCCGTCGCGTTGTTGCGGTAGCCCGCGGCAGGAGCTGTGAAAAGCAATCGCTGAAATGAATGACAGAAAGGAACACATCGATGAACAAAAATGATTGTTTATTCGTGGCTGTAACTTTCTGTCAGACTGGGATGGACAACTAACCGCCCCGCCGCCCCCCCGACGCGGGTTGGCCCGGTGTGGTCTACACATCTCCGCGCCCCCGGGGCAAGAGGG
>CAMWJM010000052.1 GCA_947174575.1 uncultured Alistipes sp.
AACTTGAGCCAGCACCCGGGATACCTCCAGTAGACCGGCAGACGAGTACATACGGGGGCTTTCTGCGGAAAGCTCCCCGTCGAAACCACAAAAACGAATAATCGAGCATTATCATGAAACGTTATTTAGCATATTTGATCTGCGCGCTGTTCGCTCTGGCTGCGGCCTGCGGCGAGGATACCACCCGCATCGAGGTGATCGCCCCCGAGGGGCAGTTCCCCGATTACGGCGAAGCGCTGGCTTTCCCCGGTGCCGTAGGTTTCGGCCGTTTCGCCACGGGCGGCCGCGGCGGCGAGGTCTACCACGTCACCACCACCGACTTCACGGGCGAGGGTTCCATTTCCGAGGCCGTCAGTCAATCGGGCCGCATCATCGTCTTCGACGTGGCGGGCCGCATCGACCTGAACAAGGGTACGCTGGTGCTGAAGAGCAACCAGACCCTGCTGTGCCAGACGGCTCCCGCGCCGGGCATCGTGTTCTACAACGGCCGCGTGGCCTCGTCGGGCGCTTCGAATCTGATCGTGCGCTACATGCGCGTGCGCTGCGGCCGTCAGGCCAGCGGCAGCGACAACCTCGACGCAGCCGGTCTGGCCAGCGGCAAGGATGTGATCTACGACCACTGCTCCTTCACGTGGGGTCTCGACGAGAATTTCTCGATCAACGCCGACAACAAGGGCACGCGTCCGCAGAACATCACCATCCAGAACTGCATCATCGGCCAGGGCTGCATGAACCACTCGGCCGGCGGTCTGCTGCAGACCAACACCGACGAGGGCGTGACGATCTACCGCAACCTCTTCATCGACAACGGCACCCGCAACTTCAAGATCAAGGGCCTGAACCAGTATGTCAACAACGTGATCTACAACTGGGGCGACGGCGCCTACATCATGGGCGGCGACTCGTCCGGCGAATCCGACACGCAGATTGAAAACAACTACTTCATCTACGGCCCCTGCTGGGTATGGCGCAACACGGCCATCGACGACGTGCCCGAGGAGGTGAAGAACAACCCCGACATCTGCTCGCCGGCGACGGACAACCCCACCAAATATCTGGAGGTGCTGGGTCAGGAAAAACCCTCGACGCCGTTCACGCGCGGCAACGAAGGGTTCGCGACCTACTGCGTGGGCAACTACTGCGACAGCGACCTCGACGGGGTGCTCAACGGCGTGGAGATCACCCGCAGCAACTGGGGCACCTACTACAACGATCCCGAGAAGCTGCCTGCGTTCCTTTCGGCGCCGGGCCGTCTGCATCCCGCGCTGCCGGAGGTGATGACCGCTGCGGAGGCTTATGAGTGGATCGTCGGCAATGTCGGCTCGACGCTACCGGCCCGCGACCGCGTGGATGCGTTCATGATCGAGGAGCTGCAGTCGCTGGGTAAGAAGGGCACCATTCTGCGCGACCAGCGCAAGGCCCTGCAGTACCACTACGACGACGGCACGAGTGTCTACGACGCCTGGATGGACGACTTCGCCGCGCCCGTCGTCGCTACGCCCGCTCTCGATAGCGACGGCGACGGCATGCCCGACGAGTGGGAGGAGGCCCACGGTCTGGACAAGGAGGATCCGTCGGACGGCGCCAAACTCGCCGAGAACGGCTATACCAATGTCGAGAACTATTTCTTCGAGCTTGAAGCCCGGATTGCGAACAACTAATGTGTAGAAAACGATGAAAAAACAGATCATTTCGTGCACTGCCGCCGTGCTGGCGCTCGCCGGGTTCGCGGGGTGCGAAAATACGGATATCGAGTATGTGACCAAACCCTCGACCATGACGGTCGGGGAGGTGGTCGAGTGCGAGCTGAATCCCCTGCTGCCCGCGGCCGGCGAAAACCTCTATGTCAACGGGTACCGCTGCCCGATCCTGCCTACGGGCGAGACCAGTTTCCACAACATCCCGGGTGCCGAGCAGTATGTCGTGCATACGCAGGAGGCCGTCATGATCGAGGGCACCAAGGTCGGGTTCGGCATCCCCTCGACGCAGACCTATCGCGAGGGCGGTCTTTCGAAGGCGGCCTGCCCGCTCTATGCCCTCACCGACAACGCCGGGCTGGAGCACATCGTCTTCAAACCCGCCGTGGGCGCCTTGAAGATCGTCATCCCGCCCTCGGGCGAGGAGACGTTCAAGGAGATTTCGAGCGTCGAGATCACGTGCAAGTCCTACATCCTGACGAGCGATGTACGGGTCGACGCCGCGACGGACGAGACCTACATCCTGGGCAATGCCACGCAGAAGCTGACGGTCAACGGCGCGATCAACATCCTCGACGGCGCCGAGGTCTATTGCGCCATGCCGCCGATGCGTTTCCTGGAAGACCTGACCGTGAAACTCGTGCATGAAAAAACCACGCAGACTCTGACCCTCGCGACCAAGGACAAGTTCATCGAGCGCGGCAAGGCGCTGACCTTCGAGGTCGATCCGCAGTGGAAAGTGCTGACCCCCTACTACGGCTCGGCCAACTGCATCGTGGTGGCTCCGGGCGAGACCTCCGTGGAGTTCGACTGCGCGCCCCACACCTCCGAGTCGCTGACTTACGCTTATACGAAGAACGACAAGGGCGAGCTGCTGCCGCCCGCCGACGCTACGGCCCAGCCTCTCGCTTCGACGGCCGAGGTGCTGTGGAACGACGTGTCGAAAGATTTCATCACCGGGCTGCAGCTCACCGACGGCAAAAAGTCGCTCAAGGCCAAATTGAGCGGCGAGCCGGGCAATGCGCTGGTCGGCATCCGCGATGCCAAGGGCAATATCCTGTGGTCGTTCCACATCTGGGTGACCGAGACCGCCGATCACGACTACGGCAACGGCTACACGTTCATGGATCGTCATCTGGGAGCGGTTTCGCTGAATCCCGACGATGGAAATGCGGCATACGGCTTTATCTATCAATGGGGCCGCAAGGATCCGTTCATGTACAACAACTGGTCGCTCTACAACGAGACCGGCGCCACTCAACTCGAAGCGCCTGTGAAATCGAGCGCGAGCACGGGTACGATCGAATATGCCACGGCCCACCCGATGCAGCAGATCAATTACAGCAGCAAATCGCCGGGCCAGTGGCTGGCGGTCGCGAACGATGCGGCTTGGGGCAACCCCACGGGCTTCGACAATCCCGATCCGGCGACGATCCAGAAGAGCATCTACGATCCGTGTCCCGCGGGCTACATGGTAGCCCCGAACGACGCTTGGGTGCAAGCCGACAAAACGAGTTCGGTTTTCTCCGGCGAAGGTACGTCGGCCAAGGGACTGCAAACCGTCATCAACGGCCATGAAGTCTATTATCCCTATTCGGGCCTTTACAACGGGGCCGGTTCTTATTCGGATCAGGGCAAAGACGGTTCGACGTTGAAAAGCTGTCCGATTTCGGCCAAAGGACAGGCTGCTTATGCCATCATCAAGTCGGCGAATCCGACGGTAACCGGCAAAGGCAACCGCTTGGCCAACTGCTACTCGGTACGCTGCGTCAGAGAGACGGCCAAGTAAAACGGAAAGGCACTGCGGAGCGATCCGTCGACAAGTGGGAAGATCCGCAACGGTTGCGGATCTTCCTTTTTTCGCCTCCGTTTTCCCTGCCGATTTTGTCGATCTTTGCGAAAAAAGAGCTATATTTACCCAATCGGAAATATTCCGAAAATACCACGATCCGACATGAAGAAATACTTCGACTTCTCGCACCTTTTCTCGCCTCGGCATAGCTCGAACAAGTACGGCTCTGCACTCGGCTTAACGAAAATGTCGATTCCCGTTCTTGCGGCGCTCGTTTGCGCGAGCTGCGACCATAACCGTCCTATCGACCGGCAGGCGCTCGTGGAGCGCAACAGCCCCGTGGCGACGAGCCTCGATTCGCTCGCTTCGCTGTCGGTGGGCAACGGCGAATTCGCCTTTACGGTAGATGCTACGGGCTTGCAGACGTTTCCCGAGCTGTACAGCAAGGGCGTGCCGCTGGGCACCCAGAGCCAGTGGGGGTGGCATAGCTTCGCCAATCCCGAGCGGTTGAAGCCCGCCGAGACGCTGCGCGACTACGATTTCGGGCGCGGACATGCGGAGCCTTACGCCGTGCAGTTCAACGAACCGGGCCGCCCGCAGCGCGCGGCGAATTGGTACCGCGTCAATCCCCACCGCCTGCACCTGGGGACGATCGGCTTCGACGGCCTCGCGCCCGAGGAGGTGAGCGCCGTCCGTCAGCGGCTCGACCTGTGGCAGGGGCGCATCGACTCGCATTTCGAGGCGTGCGGCGTGCCGGTCGAAGTGACGACCGTCTGCCACCCCGAAAAAGATATGATCGCCGCCGACATCCGCACGGCGGCAAAACTTCCGATCGTCGTCCGCTTCGCCTATCCCACGGGCGGCCATTGCGATGACGCCTGCGACTGGACGCGCGACAGAGACCACCGATCCGAATTGGTGGCACAGGGCGAGGGCCATGCGCTGATCCGCCGTACGCTCGATGCCGCGACCTACTATGTGGCGCTCGCTTTCGAGGGCGCGACTTTGGCGCAGACGGGCCGCAACCGGTTCGTGCTGACACCCACCGACGAACACTACACGCTGCGGGCCGAGTTCTGCGCCGAGCGGCCGACGCAGCAGCTGCCCGACACCGAAACTACCGTCGCTGCCGCTGCCGATTACTGGCGCAACTACTGGACGGAGGGCGGCGCCGTCGATTTCAGCCGCTGCAAAGACCCCCGGGCCGCCGAGCTGGAGCGCCGCGTGGTGCTGTCGCAGTATCTTTTGGGCATCCAGTGCGCCGGGAGCTATCCGCCGCAGGAGACGGGCCTGACCTACAATTCGTGGTTCGGGAAGTTCCACCTCGAAATGATCTGGTGGCACCAGGCGCAGTTCGCGCTGTGGGGCCGCGAGCGGTTGCTGGCCCGCACGCTGAAGTGGTATTCGTCGGTCGAACCCGTGGCGCGCGGAATCGCCCGCCGGCAGGGCTTCGACGGGGTGCGCTGGATGAAGATGACCGACCCCTCGGGCATGGAGGCCCCTTCGAAAGTAGGGTCGTTCCTCATCTGGCAGCAGCCCCACTACATCTATCTGGCCGAGTTGGTCTATCGGGCCGATCCCACGGAGGAGACGTTGAAAGCGTACTACGATCTGGTGCAGAAAACCGCGGAATTCATGGTCTCGTTCGCCGAGTACGACGGCATGGGCAACCGCTATGTCCTGCGCAGCGTCATTCCGGCGCAGGAGACGCTGCGCGCTGCCGAGACGGTCAACCCGCCGTTCGAACTCTCCTACTGGCATTTCGCCCTCTCCACGGCCCAGAAATGGCGCGAGCGCATGGGCGAGGGGCGCAACCTGCAGTGGGACGAGGTGATCGACAAACTCTCGCCGCTGGCCGCCAAGGAGGGTCTTTATCTCGCTGCCGAGACGGCCGAAGACACCTACGAGGACATCCGCTTCACGTCGGATCACATGGCCGTGCTGGGGGCGCTGGGTATCCTGCCCAAGTGTCCGTTGGTGCGCGAAGACCGCATGCACGCCACGTTCGACTGGATCTACGACAACTGGAACTGGGGCCGCACCTGGGGCTGGGACTATCCTATGACGGCGATGAACGCCGTGCGTCTGGGCGAACCCGAAAAGGCGCTCGATGCCCTCATGATGGAGAAGCGCACCAACACCTACTTGGTCAACGGACATAACTATCAGGATGCGCGTCTGCGCTGCTATCTGCCCGGCAACGGGGGATTGCTCACGGCCGTGGCGCTCATGTGCGCCGGGTGGGACGGCTGCGAGACGCCCAACCCTGGATTCCCCAAGGACGGCCGCTGGGACGTGCGCTGGGAGGGTTTGAAACCGATGCCCTAAACCTGCCGACCGATGCGACCTATTTTCCTTATCGCGGCCTTGTTGGCAGGCTCGATCGCTGCGGCTCAAAGCGTGAAGCCTGCGGCGGTGAACGAAGATTATACATGGAACCCTTCGCCGGGTGCGCCGCGGAGCCTGTACTACCGTCCGGCGGGCGGCGGGGTCGAGACGCTCGACGGTGCCGGACGCTACAACCGTGCGCTCTACGGCGCCCACACGGGGTTTCGTCTGGAGTGCAGCGATGTGCCCGAATTCGGGCTGTACCTGCCCCGCATGGGCGGCAATCTGCTGCTCGACATCGCCCACGAACACTGCACGGCCCGCTACGAGGCGGGGCGCATGCTCTACCGGCTTGACGACCGGGCCGAGATCGAGGCCCAGGTGCTGCGCGAGGGGGAGGATGCCGCGCTGTGGCGCATCGCCAACACGGGCGGCTCGCCGCTGCAGGTGGCGCTGCGCTTCGGCGGCGTGGCCGACGTGAAGTTCTACCGCGAGGGCGACATCGGCGTCGACAAACCCGACTGCTTCGCCTTCAAACCCGAATATTGCAAGGGCAATGTCTATGCAGTGGAGGGTCGTACGGCCGAGGTGGAATACGGCCGCAAGGAGCGCGCCGTGCTGCGGCTGACGCTGCCCACCGACAGAATCGTCGTCACGGAGCATCCCGCTTTGGAGGCGTCGTTCGTGCTGGCGCCGGGCGAAACCCGATATATGGCCGTCTATCCCGAAGCGTCGCGCGGCGATTTTTCGACCGAGGCGCTGCCTGCGCGGTTCGCCGAGGCCGAGACGCGGCGGGCCGAGCTGGCAGGTGCTTTGCGCATGCGCACGCCCGATCCCTACATCACGCCTATCGGCGGGGCGCTGGCTTTGGCGGCCGACGGCCTGTGGAGCGGCGAGGTGTGGCTGCACGGAGCCGTGGGGTGGCGCGCACCCTACAGCGGCTGGCGCGGAGCCTATGTGGGCGACGCGCTGGGTTGGCACGAGCGGGCGCGCAAGCATTTCGACACCTATGCCGCCAACCAGATCGTCGGCATTCCGCCCCTCTTCGAGCATCCGCGGCAGGATTCGGCGCTCAATCTGGCGCGGGCCGAGAAGCGGTGGGGCACGCCGATGTACAGCGACGGCTACATCGCCCGCCGTCCGGGCAAGAAAGAGGAGATGTCGCACTACGACATGAATCTCTGCTACATCGACGAACTGCTGCGCCACCTGGCCTGGACGGGCGACCGCGAGTATGCCCGGCGGATCTTCCCGGTCATCGACCGCCACCTCGGGTGGGAGAAGCGCAACTTCGATCCCGACGGCGATCATCTCTACGACGCCTATTGCTGCATCTGGGCCAGCGACGCGCTCTATTATACGGGCGGCGCCGTGACCCACTCCACGGCCTATAATTACTATGCCCATAAGCAGGCTGCCCGCATCGCCGAACTCCTCGGTCTCGATTCCGCGCCTTATCGCGCCGAGGCCGAAGCCATTCGGGCGGCGCTCGACTCCGTGCTGTGGATGGACGAGCGCGGCCATTGGGCCGAATACCGCGACAAGATGGGCCGCCGGCGCCTGCATCCCGATGCGGCCGTGTGGACGATCTACCATGCCATCGACTCCGAAGATTCGGAGACGTTCGTTTTCTACACGGCGACCCGC
>CAMWJM010000053.1 GCA_947174575.1 uncultured Alistipes sp.
ATATTTGCACCATACAAATAGCAAACAAGCCGGATCATGAAAGAAACGATCAACGCCGACATCGGCTCCGTAGCATTCACCGTCGACCGGGACGCCTACCTGCTGCTCGACGAATACCTCGACGACGTGCGCAGCCGTCTGTCGGCCAATGTCGCCGAGACAATGGACGACATCGAACGCCGCTTCGCCGAGATTTTCCAGGAGCGGATCTCTTCGCCCATGCAGGTGGTGACCATCGAAACGGTGCGCGCGGCCATCGAACGCATGGGCAAACCCTCCGACTTCGGAGAGCAGCTCCGCCCCTCCGACTCCTCCCGGCAACCCGCGCTGCGCCGCTCGCGCACCAACCGCTCGATAGCGGGCATCTGCGCCGGCCTGGCCGAGTTCTTCGGGGCCGACGTCACGCTCATCCGCATCGTCACGCTGTTGCTGATCCTCTTCGGCGGACTCTCGATCTGGATCTACATCGTCCTGTGGATCGTCATTCCCGAAGCTCCGGCCCCGAAATTCACGATGACCGACAAAAAACGATAACACCATGGCAATCGACAAAAAACTCTATCGCACCCGCAACGGCATCGTCGCCGGCGTCTGCGGCGGTCTGGCCGAATTCTTCGGGCTGGACACGGCGCTGCTGCGCATCGCGACCCTCGTTCTGATCCTATTCGGCGGGCTTTCGCTCTGGGTCTACATCATCCTATGGATCATCGTGCCCCAAGCCCCCAAACAACTAAAAGCATGACCCCTATGGCTGAAGACAACGTAAAGGCGCAGATGCGCAAAGGGATTCTGGAGTACTGCATCCTGGCGATCCTCTCGCGCGGCGACTCCTATGCCCCGAAGATCATCGCCGAGTTGAAACAGACCGAGATGATCGTGGTCGAGGGGACGCTCTACCCCATTCTGACCCGGCAGAAGAACGCCGGATTGCTGACCTACCGCTGGGAGGAGTCGCCTCAAGGCCCCCCCCGCAAATACTACGCCCTGACCGACAAGGGCCGCGAATATCTGGCGGCGCTCGATCAGGCCTGGGACGAGCTGGTGGGACAGATCAGCACCATTCGCCACGGAAAACCCGAAAACCGATAGAAACCCGAAACACGCTACGACTATGAAAAAACTCTTTCTGCTCATCGCCGGCCTGGGCTTCCTGGCCGCCATCGTCGGATGTCTGCTGGGGCTGACCGCCAAGCAGGTGCTGGCCACCGACCGATTCGCCGCCCTGCGCATCAAGGGCAGCGGCCAGATCGTCACCCGCACGCAAAACATCCCCGCCTTCAAGGCGATCGACGCGTCGCGCGGCATCAAGGTCGCGGTGACCGAAGCCAAAGCCGGCGTCGTCCGGATCGAAGCCGACGACAACCTGATCGACAAGGTGATCGTCGAGGTGAAGAACGGCACGCTGCGAATCGGCATCGACCCCTCGGTGAAAAACCTCTCCGACCACCACGTCGCAGTCACTGTGCCCTATCACACGAAGATCGGCGCCCTGGAGGCCAGCAGCGCAGCGTCGATCCGCTGCGACCGCCCGCTGAAAGCCGCGCAGACCTCGCTCTCGGCATCGAGCGCCGCGAAGATCGAAACCCACGTCGAGTCGACGAGCTGCGAGATCGACGCATCGAGCGCGGCGAAGATCATCGCCGCGGTGACAGCCGAAGAGTGCGGAATCGAGACGTCGAGCGCTGCGAAAGTGGAGGCGACCCTCGCCGCCCGGAAATGCTCGTTCGACGCTTCGAGCGCTTCGAAAATCGAAGCGCAAGGGACGGCCGGGCAGTGCGAAGCCGACATCGATTCGGCAGCGACGCTCTCGGCCGACAAGTTCGAGGTGCAGGACTACGACATCGAGGTTTCGAGCGGCGCCGCAGCCGACATCCGCTGCACGGGCACGCTCCGGGCCGAAGCATCGAGCGGCGGCAGCGTCCGCTACTCGGGCGACTGCTCGACGCACATCGAAAAATCGAGCGGCGGCAGCATCCGCGCCAAATAACCCCCGCAATCGACCCGACTTATGAAAGAAGTGAAAAAATGCAGCCTCTCGGGCGTGGCGTTCACCCTGGACACCGACGCCTACGAAGCGCTCGCCGCCT
Organism: uncultured Alistipes sp.; assembly: GCA_947174575.1. Taxonomy (GTDB): domain Bacteria; phylum Bacteroidota; class Bacteroidia; order Bacteroidales; family Rikenellaceae; genus Alistipes. Next base: position 2,088 of record CAMWJM010000053.1, read on the forward strand.
ACATCGAGAGCCTGAAGAAAAGCTACGAACATTCGGCCGACGGCGAAGAGATCGTGGCCGACATCGAAGCCCGCATCGCCGAACTGATCCTCTCGGCGCAGGACAACACCCATGTGGTCGAGCTGCCGTTAGTGCAGAACATCATCCGCCAAATGGGGTCGGCCGAGGATATTTCCGAGGCCGATCTCGACGACGCACGCCGCGGAGGTCCCCGCATCCCGCGCCGGCTCTACCGCGACAGCGACAACGCCAAGCTGGGCGGCGTATGCTCGGGCATCGGCAAGTATTTCGACGTCGACCCCGTGTGGGTGCGGCTGGCGATGTTCCTGCCCCTGCTGCTCACCGGCTTCCAGTGGGTGCCGATCCTCCGCTGGACGGGGCCGATGATGGGCAATCTGTTCGGCGTCTTCATCATCGGATACCTCATCATGTGGTTCGCCGTGCCGGCGGCCCGCACCGCCCGTCAGAAACTCGAAATGAACGGCGAGAAGATCACCGAGCAGACCATCAGCCGCACGACCGCCGCATCGGCGGCCTACGACCCCGACACGCACGCCAAACCGGTGATCGCCGAGGCAGTGTCGATCGTGGGCAAGATCGTGTTGATGCTCTGCAAGATTTTCGCCGGGCTGCTGGTGTTCGGATTCATCCTGCTGGCCTGCGCCTTGATCGTAGGGCTGTTCGCTTTGATCGTCGGCGGCCGCGACATGCCGCTCTCGCCCGCTTTCCTGCACGACACCACGCTGTGGGTGCCCGTGCTCGGCATCCTGGCCGTGTTGATCCCGGTGATCCTGCTCATCTATGTGATGATGTGCCTGATCGCCTCGCGCAAGCCGGGCGGCAAGACGGTGCTGCTCATCTTCCTGGCCTGGATCGTCAACATCGTGACGCTCTCGTGTCTGGCGGTGCGCGAAAACGTGGGCGACGGATTCCGCACCAAATACCGGGCGGTGAACCGCATCCTGCAGAACGAAGTGGTCATCGACGGCGACACCACCACGCTCGGGCACATCCTGCACGAATTCGACGACGAAAAGATCGTCGAAAACGACCTCAACTCCCTCCACATCACCGTGCCATCGAAAGGGCTGGACATCGTGGTCGACAAGGAGCAGTCACGCATGGACATTCGGGCCGACGGCAGGTGCATCACGATGCGCACCGAGCAAGGAACGGCCGCCGCAGAATAGCGGCATGGAACTTGCGTTCCGAATCGCTTTCGGAACAGACGAAGAAAAGGTGTTTTCGAAATAAAAAGTTTTTTCAGCGCAGGGGCGGACGCGGATGTCCGCCTCTGTATTTTTTGAAAAATTTGAAATAATTACTACCTTTGAGCGGTTTTGTCAGTCAACGGAAAACTATGGCAGAGATCAAATGTATCGGTGTTCTGACGTCGGGCGGCGATGCCCCCGGCATGAACGCGGCGATCCGCGCGGTGACCCGTAGCGCGATCTACAACGGATTCGCGGTGAAAGGCATCATGCGCGGCTACAAAGGATTGGTATACAACGAGATCGTGGCGTTCAAGTCGCAGAGCGTGAGCAACATCATCCAGATGGGCGGCACGATCCTCAAGACCGCCCGCTGCAAGGAGTTCGCCACCCCCGAAGGGCGCAAGCAGGCCTACGACAACATGGTGGCCGCAGGCATCGACGCGCTGGTGGTGATCGGCGGCGATGGCTCGCTGACGGGCGCCGGCATCTTCGCCCAGGAGTACAACGTGCCGATCGTGGGGCTTCCGGGCACCATAGACAACGATCTGGGCGGTACCGACTCGACCATAGGCTACGACACGGCGCTCAACACGATCATGGAGGCCGTGGACAAACTGCGCGACACGGCATCGAGCCACGAACGGCTCTTCTTCGTCGAGGTGATGGGCCACACGGCGGGCTACCTGGCGCTCAACAGCGCGCTGGCCACCGGCTCGGAGGCGGCGATCATCCCGGAAATGGAGACCGAAGTCGACCAGCTGGCCGAACTCATCAACCACGGATTCCGCAAGAGCAAGAACTCGGCGATCGTGATCGTGGCCGAGAACCCCAAGACGGGCGGAGCCACGGCGCTGGCGCAGCGCGTCAAGGAGGAGTTCCCCGAATACGACGCCCGCGTGACCATTCTGGGCCACATCCAGCGCGGCGGCTCGCCGACGGCGTTCGACCGCATTCTGGCCTCGCGCATGGGCGAAGCGGCCATCGAAGCGATCATGGAGGGGCAGCGCAACGTGATGATCGGCACCGAGAACGGCAAGATCGTCTATGTGCCTTTCTCCAAAGCCGTGAAGCACAACAAAGGCATCGACCGCAGCCGCATCGACCTGGTAAAAATCCTTTCGATATAAAATCCCGGACTCCAAACCCGAACTCATGCTGACGATAAATCGCGTTATCGGCATCGGCAATGCGCTGACCGACATGCTGGTCAATCTGAAAACCGACTCCGTGCTGGAGCGGTTCGACCTGCCCAAAGGCTCGATGAACCTGGTGGACACCCGCCTGCAAACCGAAATCTCCAAATCGGTGGCCGGTCTCCCCTACTCGCTCTCGCTGGGTGGTTCGGCGGGCAACACCATCCGGGCCATGGCGCAGCTGGGCTGCAAGGTGGGCTTCATCGGCAAGGTGGGTCAGGACACCACGGGCGACTTCTTCGTGCAGGCGCTCGAAAACCTGAAGGTCGCACCCCGCATCTTCCGCGGCAAAGAGCGCTCGGGCAAATGCGTGTCGCTCATCTCCCCCGACGGCGAACGCACGATGGTCACCCACCTCGGTGCGGCGCTCGAACTGGGAGCCGAGGAGATCGAACCGTCGGTCTTCGAGGGTTACGACTGCCTCTACGTGGAGGGCTATCTGGTGCAGAACCACGCCCTGATCCGCAAGGCGGCCGAGACGGCCAAGGCCTGCGGACTGAAGGTGGCGATCGACCTGGCGAGCTTCAACATCGTGGCGGAGAACCTGCAGTTCCTGCGCGATCTGGTGCGGGACTGCGTAGACATCGTTTTCGCCAACGAAGACGAAGCCAAGGCGTTCACCTGCGAAGCCGAGCCGCTCAACGCGCTGCAGATGATCTCGGACATGTGCGAACTGGCCGTGGTGAAGATCGGCACGCGCGGCGCCCTGATCAAGCAGGGCGGCGAAGTGGTGCACGTGGGCATCATGGCCGCAGCCAAGCGGGTCGACACGACCGGCGCGGGCGACTGTTATGCAGCGGGGTTCCTGTCGGGGCTGTGCGACGGTTTGTCGCTGCGTCAATGCGGCACGATCGGCGCCATCACCGCAGGCAAAGTGATCGAAGTGGTCGGCACGACCTTCGGCGAAGAGGCCTGGAAAGACATCTACCGCTTGGTCAACAAAGTGAAAACCGAAAAATACCTATTCTGAACAAGCCCTGTTCATCATCGAAAGCCGCTACCCAAAAGTAGCGGCTTTTATTTCGAATATGCGACATATATTCCATATATCTTTTCCGCCCCGCTGTCGGAGCCGTCGGCGGAGGAGCGGCTAAAAGCGTTCGCGCAGGGGCCGGTTTGCTCGCAAACCCGCGAATAGGCGCCCGGAGCAGCGTTAGCCGCTCCGCAGCAGGCGGAGGCAGGCGGAAGGAGCGGTTTTTGCGCCGCTTTTTGCCGGCACAAAAAGCGGCAAACAAGCAATAGCAGCGCTCCTGTTGGAAAAAATGGCGCCAAACAAAAGCACGTGCTTCTATGCTCGGAAATAACTATTTATTTTCCGAACAGTCCTTTCGTTATCTCCCGCCGCATGCGCAGCAGCCAGCGCGCCTGGCCGGGGCGCAGGGAGAGGCACAGCAGGAGGGTCGCGCACCATTTGAGCAACTCCAGCAGCCGGGCTTTGTGTCGACGACCATGAATTGCCGCCCGCAGGCGTTGGCTCCGACCCACATTGTAACATAGGCGGCGGAAATAGCTCTCGGTGAGTTTTTCGGGCGGGATGATGTGCCGGATCACGGCGTCGGGCACATACCATATCGTCTCGCCGCCGCGCAGCATCCGTTCGAACAAATCGTTCTCCTCGCCGCCGATCAGCTCGCGGCCCACGCGGCCCAGCGTCACGTCGAACCCGCCATAAGCCTCTGCCGTAGCCCGTCGGAACGCCATGTTGCCGCCGCCCGGCACCCGTCCGCGCGGAAACGGCCGCACCGCAGGGCCGAAATCCATGGGGTTGGCCACGGGCATTTCGGTGTATTTCGACATCCAACGGGGACGCCCGGCGACATATTCGGCGACGATCCGCCCACCGGCCACCGCGGCGTCGGGATGCGCATCGAAGAAATCGAGATAGGAGGCGATGAACCGGCCGTCGATCCGCTCATCGTCGTCAACCCAGGCGACGATCGCGGCTTGGGCCTCCTGCAATCCGCGGTTACGAGCGTGCGAAACGCCCGGCTCGGGTTCGTACACCCGCCGCAGCGCGCAGCGGGGATGCTCCGCAGCGAAAGCCGCGAAGCGCTCGGCCGTGTCATCGGTCGAAGCGTTGTCGACCACGACGCACTCCCACAGCGCAGGATCGGCCTCCTGCCGCACGACATCGCCGAGCAGCGCCAGCAACGACGCAGCCCGGTTATGCGTGGGAATGACGAGCGAAAGACGAATCATGGTGCGAAGATAACAATTTATATGCGAAAAACCTGCCGGGAATCGGGATTCCCGGTATTTGGGCTTTGACGAGGCGAGAAAACGACGGCGAATAGCCAACGGATAAGCCGAATCCTTTGCTCAATTCTTCGAAATTCTGCTTTTCGGCCATTCGGCAAGGAAGTGAGATTCTACCCATTGCTATTCTGCATTTCAACCACTTACATTATTACGCTCCGCTCGCCCGTTTTATTCGATTTATTCGTATCTTTAACTAAAGTTGAAGATATTCATGTTAGGCAAAATGCAAGCGAGCAAATTCGTTACTGCATGCGGCTTTCGTCATTTTTGCGGTACACTCGACACCTTTCGCTTTTCACCTTTCGACTTTGACCTTATTTTTCGTATCTTTGACTAAAGTCGAAGATACTCGGCCTCGGCAATGCACAAATAAATTTGGCATTGCACTCGGCTCTTCGTATCTTTGCGTTTTAAGCAAAGAAATTCTTATGGCAGACCTTTCTATCCTGACCCGCCTGGACGGGTTGAAACTCAAATACGAGGAGATCGGGCAGAAGCTCACCGACCCCGAGGTGATCGCCGACGTCAAGCAGTTCGTGCAACTCAACAAGGAGTACAAGGAGCTGGAGCCGATCATCGAGACGTCGGAACGTTTCCGCACGGCGATCGCCAACCTCGCCGAAGCCAAGGACGTGCTGCTCAACGACAAGGACGAGGAGATGCGCGAAATGGCCCGCGAGGAGATCGCCGAGCTGGAGCCGGCCAT
>CAMWJM010000054.1 GCA_947174575.1 uncultured Alistipes sp.
GCCTTGCCCCACACGGCGACGCGCGCCTGCTGCTGCAAGACCATGTTGTCGGAGAAGATCGCCGGCATCCTCACTGCAGCGCCGGCCGCAAGCGATGCCGCCGAGAGCAGCATCGATAAAAGAAAACGTTTCATATCGGGTAGATTCGGGTTTCGGTCTTCCTACAAATATAGTCGATTCGCCGCGAACGGTCAAAATGCAGCCGACAACAAGATCATTTCCGACAGTATTAAAGTCATAACGCAGGCCCGCCGCGCCGCCTTGCCGACGTTTTGCCGCCGCACGGCACCGGTTTGAAAAAAAATCGCTACCTTTGCGCCCGAATCATTAAACGCAAGCAGCTATGGCATCTCAATTACTCAAAGGCAAGAAAGGCCTGATCTTCGGCGCACTCAACGAGCAGTCCATCGCATGGAAAGTGGCGGAACGCGCCGTGGAGGAGGGCGCCGAAATCGTGCTGACGAATACGGCCGTTTCGATCCGTATGGGCACGATCGGTCAGCTGGCCGAGAAATGCAATACGGTGGTCATCCCGGCCGACGCGACTAATGTCGAAGACCTGGAGAACCTCATCGACAAGACGATGGAACACTTCGGCGGTCGCTTCGACTTCATGCTCCACTCCATCGGCATGTCGCCCAACGTGCGCAAGGGCCGCACCTACGACGATCTGGACTACGACTACCTCTCCAAAACGCTCGACATCTCGGCCATTTCGTTCCACAAGGCCATTCAGGTCGCCCGCAAGAAGGACGCCATCAACGAGTGGGGTTCGATCGTGGCGCTCTCCTACATCGCCGCGCAGCGCACCCTCTACGGCTACAACGACATGGCCGACGCCAAGGCGCTCCTGGAGTCGATCGCCCGCAGCTTCGGCTACATCTACGGCCGCGAGAAGCACGTGCGCATCAACACCGTGTCGCAGTCGCCCACGCAGACCACGGCCGGCAGCGGCGTGCTGGGCTTGGGCGACCTGATGTCGTTCGCCGAGAGCATGTCGCCCCTGGGCAACGCCACGGCCGAGGACTGCGCCGACTATGTGCTGACGCTCTTTTCGGACTTCACGCGCAAGGTCACCATGCAGAACCTCTTCCACGACGGCGGCTTCTCGTCGATGGGCATGTCGCGCCGCGCCATGCGCACCTACGAAAAGGGCATGCGCTTCGACGACGTACACCAGAACCAGTATCCTTTCGGCAAAAAGGAGGAAGAATAAATCTCCAGCCGCAAAGGCATAAAGTAAAGCGGAACCTCCGAAAAGGTTCCGCTTTCGTTTTTACGATCGAATGAAATGCGGAGAGCCGAAGCCTTCGCCCCGCGGAGGCCCGCAATTCTTGCGCGCTCCGCAGGCTGCTGCCCGAGAAAGAATAGCCTCGATTATAAATTGTGAATTCTAATATTGGTGTCCCCCTTCGCGCAGCTCGTCGCGGGTCAGGGGACGGCGATCGATAGCCCGCCAGGCATACCAGATGTAGGCCGCGACGAACGGGATCAACAGCGACACCCACGCCATCACACGCAGCGTGAAGAGACTCGACGACGAGTCGGCGATCGTCAACGACGACTGCATGTCGACCAACGAGGGATAATAGGCCGTATGGTTCCAGCCCGCGCACAACAGCAGCGCCAACACCGTCAGCACCGTGCCGCTGCCGCCGAACCAAATGGCTTTGCGGCTGCCGCGCCACCCCATACGGATGCTCCGCAGCACAAGCAGTACGCCCGCCAGCAGCACCACAGCCACATAGGGCATCGCCGCCAGGTTGTGCAGGTATTTATAAGGTTCCGCATGGATCGTGCCCGTCGCCGGATCGGCCGCATACCCCACCGCACAAAGCAGCCGCACCAGCCACGCCACGAAACACGCCACGAAGCCCAGCGCCGCGGGCAGCATGCACCGGCGCGCCCGGCACGCGATCGTCTCGTCCGCCACGCTGTTCATGAGATACTGGCAGCCCAGCGTCATCGCCAGCAGCGCCACGGCCGCACCCAGCACGATATTCCAGCCGTTGGCCAGCGCATCCAGCCCGTGCCACGGCGTGGCCCATTGCGAGATCACGGCGTCGCCCTCGCCGGCCCATTCGGCCAGATTGAACCGGTCGACCGTGAACGGCGCTCCGGTGAACAGCGTCGAGACGGCCGTGCCCAACAGCAGCGGCCCGAGCACTCCGTTGATCGTCAGGAACGCATCGAACGTACGGGCGCCCCATACGTTGCCGGGTTTGCGCCGGTATTCGTAGGCCACGGCCTGCAGCACGAAGCACAGCAGGATCGCCGTCCACACATAGAACGCACCGCCGAACGAGGTCGAATAGAACAGCGGGAACGACGCGAAGAACGCCCCGCCGAACGTGACGAGCGTGGTGAACGTCAGCTCCCATTTGCGCCCCGTGGCATTGAGGACGAGGTTGCGCTCCTCCTCGCTGCGGGCGATCCACCGCGCCGCGGCCTGCCCGCCCTGCACGAAAAGCAGGAACACGAGCAGCGCCCCCAGAAGCGCGATCAGAAACCACCAGTAATGCTGCAAAAACTGCAAGGAAATCAACATATTCATAAAAATGCGAATTTAACGACTACCAACGGGGCACTCCCCGCATCCCACCGTCCGACACGGGGGCCGATCACTCTTTTTCCGGCTCCGGCCCTTTCGCGATCTGCCGCAGCATGATGCCGATTTCGGCCGCCAGCAGCGCCGAGAAGAGCGCCAGGAAGAGGAAGAACGTCACGCACACCGAGGCGCTCGGAATCCGCGACGCCGCGACGCTCACGGGCATCAAATCCTGAATGGCCCACGGCTGACGCCCCGCTTCGGCCAGCGCCCAACCCGCCTGCGAAGCCAGATAGGCGAGCGGGATCGTCCATATGCAGAGCCGCAGCAGCCAGCGCTTTTCGGCCAGCCGGTCCCGATGGTTGAACCACCACACCGCGGCCAGCAGCAGGATGAAGAACATGCCGGCCCCGACCATCACGCGGAACGAATAGAACAGCAGCGGCACGTTGGGCACCGTCTGTTCGGGCGACTCCAGATAGCCGTAGCCGAAATAGGCGAAATATTCGCGCAGAAACTCCTCGCCCTCGGGCGTCGAGGCGTCGAACTCGGCTTCGATCGCCGTCATCGTTTCGCGGTCGTCGGCCTCTTTCGCTGCGCGGTAACGCGCCAGCTCGCCCACCGCCACGCGGCCGCGGGCCATTTTCTCGGCGGTCGACATGATGCCGTATTTCGCATTGCCGTACACCAGATCGCGGATGCCCGGAACATAGGCGTCGGCATCGCGGAAGCTCATCACCGACAACATCCTGGGAATGTCGATCTTGTAGCGCACGATCTCCCCGTTCACCGGCCGGCCGTCGGGCCGCACCCACCCGATCACCGTGAGCGGCGCCCCCTGTCCGCCCTCGTAGAGCGCCTCCATGGCGGCCAGCTTCATGGGCTGCACCCGCGCGATCACGGCGCCCGACTGGTCGCCCGTAGCGGCGGTCAAAAGCGCGAAGACCAACCCGAACGCCGAAGCCAGCGCTATACTCTTGCGGGCCATGCGCTCCTCGCGACGCCGCAGCAGATACCACGCGCTCACCCCCACCACGAACAGCGCCGCCAGCGTGAAAGCCGAAGTCACCGTGTGCAGGAACTTGTTGACCGCCACGGGCGAAAGCGCCACATCCCAGAACGAGGTCATCTCGTTGCGCACGGTCTGCAGGTTGAACGAGCACCCCACGGGATGCTGCATCCAGGCGTTGGCCACCAGAATCCACAGTGCCGAGAGGTTGGCGCCGAGGGCCGTGAGCCACGTCGAGGCGAGGTGGAAACCGCGGCTCACCTTACCCCACCCGAAGAACATCACGGCGATGAACGTCGTCTCCAGGAAAAACGCCATGATCCCCTCGATAGCCAGCGGAGCGCCGAAAATGTCGCCCACGAAATGGGAGTAGTTCGACCAGTTGGTGCCGAACTCGAATTCGAGGATGAGGCCCGTAGCCACGCCTATGGCGAAGTTGATGCCGAACAGGCGCATCCAAAACCTCGTCGTCCGCCGCCAGAACTCCTCGCCGGTGCGGTAATAGAGGGTCTCCATGATCGCCACCAGAACACCCAAGCCCAGCGTCAGCGGCACGAAAAACCAATGGTAGACGGCCGTCAGGGCGAACTGCGCCCGCGACCAGTCGACGGTTTGCAAATAGTCCGAAATCATATCACTTATCCGTTAATTCCTCCAACACCTGATCCGCCCGCTCCGCATCGCTTTTGCCGGCCAGCAGGTCGGGAAAGAAAAAGAGCCTCAACACCGCGAACATGATGAACAGCTTGAGCAGGATCACCGCCCACAGCGTCCGCCCGAGGGTCATGCTGCGAAAACCCTCGATATAGAAACGCACGATCCGAACCGCCCACCCGAATTTCATCGCTGTCCGCACACTTTTTTCGAAGATACGAAAAACCGGGCGAATCGCCAAACATCCCGCGCGATTTTGTCGGAACGACGCATGGCGCACTCTTTTTTTTCGTATTTTTGGCTTCGCCGAAGATACTGCGCCTCGGCAAAAAAATCGAATGAATTCGTTTTTTTGCTCTCGACTTATTCGTATTTTTGCCCCGGTTAGATTAGGTCGAAATGAAAAACGAAACCCCGAAAACTCCGGCGCCCTGGCTCTCGCTCGTGCCGCTGGTCGTGCTGACCTCGCTGCTCTACGGAGTCATCCGCTGCTTCGGCGGCGGCGCTATCGACGGCGGCAGCCAGATCGCCCTCCTGTCGGCCGCCTCGGTCTGCGCCATGATCGCCATAGGCATCTACCGCTGCCGCTGGGCGGTGCTCGAAGAGGCTATCGTCGACAACATCCGCGCTTCGGCTTCGGCAATCATCATCCTGCTGCTCATCGGCGCTATCGCCGGGTCGTGGATGGTCAGCGGCGTGGTACCCACGATGATCTACTACGGGCTGAAGATCCTCCACCCCGCTTTCTTTCTGGTCGCCACCTGCCTCATCTGCGCCGGCGTGGCGCTCATGACGGGCAGCTCGTGGACGACGATCGCCACCATCGGCGTGGCGCTTATGGGCATCGGCCGCGCCATGGGCTTCCCCGAGGGGTGGATCGCCGGAGCGATCATCTCGGGCGCCTACTTCGGCGACAAACTCTCGCTGCTCTCCGACACCACGGTGCTCGCCTCGTCGACGGTGGGCGTCGAGGTCTTCGCCCACATCCGCTACATGCTCTACACCACCGTGCCGTCGATGTTGATCGCGCTGGCGGTCTTCGCCATAGCCGGACTCTCGCTCGACCACGGCACCGAGAGCCACGCACAGCTCTATGCCGACACGCTGCGCGCCACGTTCCGCATCACGCCCTGGCTGCTCGCCGTGCCGGTCGTCACCGGGGTGTTGATCGCCCGCAAACTCCCGGCGCTGGTCACGCTCTTCGCCGCCGTAGTGCTGGCGTGCATCGCCATGCTGCTGGCCCAGCCGGAGCTGGTCGCTAAAGTCGCCGGGGTCGAAGAACTCGACTTCCTGGCGCGTTTCAAGGGGGTATCGATGACCTGCTTCGGCCCCACGGCCCTCGAAACCGGCAACCCCCAGCTCGACGAACTGGTCTCCACGCGCGGCATGGCCGGCATGCTCAACACCGTGTGGCTCATCGTCTGCGCCATGTGCTTCGGCGGCGCGATGACCGGCAGCGGCATGCTGCGTTCGCTCACCGACATCTTCCTGCGTGTCGTGCGCCGCACCTTCTCGGCCGTGGCGTCGACCGTGGGCGCAGGGCTGTTCTTCAACCTCTGCACGGCCGACCAGTATATCTCGATCATCCTTTCGGGCCGTCTGTTCAAGGAGCTTTACGCCGCGCGGGGTCTCGAAGCACGGCTGTTGAGCCGCTCGGTCGAGGATTCGGCCACGGTCTGCTCCGTGCTGATCCCCTGGAACTCGTGCGGCATGACGCAGGCCACCGTCCTGGGCGTCTCGACCTTCGTCTACATGCCCTATTGCATCTTCAACATCGTCAGCCCCCTCATGTCGCTGCTCGTGGCGGCGATCGGCTGGAAAATCCGGCGCCGATGAGGGACACCGACCTGATGATCTTCGACCTCGACGGCACGCTGCTCGACACCATAGGCGATCTGGCCGTGGCCTGCAACACGGCGCTCGCCCTGCGCGGGCTGCCGCAGCACGCCTACGAGGAGTATCGCCGCTTCGTGGGCAACGGCATCATGCGGCTGGTCGAGCGGGCCTTGCCCGAACCGCTGCGCTCGCCCGAGAACATCGCTCTGACACGGGCCGACTTCATAGCCTACTACACCGACCGCATCGACACCTACACCCGCCCCTACGAGGGCATCCCCGAGCTGCTGCACGAACTCCGCCGCCGGGGCGTGAAGCTGGCCGTAGCCTCCAACAAGTTCCAGGCCGGCACCGCGAAACTCGTGGGCCGCTTCTTCCCCGACATCCGGTTCGAAGCCGTGCTGGGGCAGCGCGAGGGCATACCCCTGAAGCCCGACCCGGCGGCGGTCGAAGAGATCCTGACCCTCACGGGCATCGCCCGCGAGCGGACGGTCTTCGTCGGCGATTCGGGCATTGACATCCTCACCGCCCGGGCCGCCGGCGTGCGGTCGATCGGGGTTTCATGGGGCTTCCGCGACCGGACCGAACTCGAAGAGGCCGGCGCCGACCGCATCGTCGACCGGGCCGAACAACTGCTCGAACGACTTTGATGCCCCGACGAACGGAAATCGGACGTCCTAACCGTAGTTTTTCACGTCGTCGGCCGTGATGCGCTCCTCGCTCAAGATCATCAGCCGCTCGATCACGTTGCGCAGCTCGCGGATGTTGCCCGTCCAGGGCTTGGCCTGCAGGGCGGCCAGGGCGTCGGCGTCGATCTTCTTGGGCGCCACCCGATATTCGGCGGCGATCGTGCGGATGAAGTGCTCCACCAACTCCGGGATGTCGCCGGCCCGGTCGCGCAGTGCCGGCACGCGCACCACCACCACGCCAATGCGGTGGTAGAGGTCTTCGCGGAAGTTGCCTTTGGCGATCTCGTCACGCAGGTTTTTGTTGGTGGCGGCGATCACACGCACGTCGACCTCTATATCCTTGTCGCTGCCCACGCGGCTGATCCGGCTCTCCTGCAGCGCCCGCAGCACCTTGGCCTGCGCCGCCAGCGACATGTCGCCGATCTCGTCCATGAACAGCGTGCCGCCGTCGGCCTGCTCGAACTTGCCCTTGCGCTGCTTGATGGCCGAGGTGAAGGCGCCTCGTTCGTGGCCGAACAGTTCGCTTTCGATCAGCTCCGAGGGGATCGCCGCGCAGTTGACCTCCACGAACGGCGCCGCGGCCCGGGCGCTCTTGGCATGGAGCCAGCGCGCCACCAGCTCCTTGCCCGTGCCGTTCTCGCCCGTGATGAGCACGCGGGCGTCGCACGGCGCCACCTTGTCGATGAGC